>DASPPQ010000216.1:0-17432 GCA_035625415.1 Thermodesulfobacteriota bacterium | reverse complement strand
GAGTTCGTTGAGCGATGCGAAGATTGGTTCTGGTTTAAAAGAAGCCTTGAAGGTAGGAACTGAAAACGCGGTAAATTTCACAGGGAAGACGGATGGGTACTTTCTGAATCAGGCAATCAAGATCCTGATGCCAGAAAAATTGAGGACCTTCGAAAAAGGTTTGAGGGCAGTCGGCTATGGTCCGCAGGTAGATGAGTTCGTCCTGAGCATGAACCGCGCCGCCGAGAAGTCAGCTCCATTTGCCAAACAGATTTTCTGGGATGCGATTGGAGAGATGACGTTTGAAGATGCAAGGAAAATTCTATCCGGAAATGAGACGGCTGCTACTGAGTATTTCAGGGGAAAGACGACGGACAAACTTACAGCTGTGTTCAAACCAATCGTCGACAAGTCAATGAATGAGGTGGGTGTGACCCACCAATATAATGAACTCGTCGGATATTACGAGAAGATCCCGTTTGTCAAGAAAGAGACATTTGACCTTGACCAGTATGTAGTGACTAAAGCTCTCGACGGATTATTTTACATGGTGGGCGAGGAAGAAAAGAAAATCCGGAAGAACCCGGCAGCCCGGACCACCGAACTCTTGAAAGAAGTCTTCGGAAAATAAGCCGCGTTTTCTTGAAGCCAACAAAAGGAAAGTCTCACTGGAAGCGATTTCCCCTGCCTCTTTTCCCTAACTATTTCTTTTTTTGACCTGAAAAGTGTTTTTCTGTTAGAATGCCCACAATTCAGCCACTCATGAACTGTGAACGATGGACGATGAACAATGAACCATAAACCATAAACGATGAATAATGGACAAAAGAGAGAATACACGGTTCGTCGTTAATGGATAAAACGGGCATCTTAACCTTAACCTTTGGACAAAGGACTTTCATCTTATGACCAAAATCAAGACACATTTCGTCTGTCAATCCTGCGGATACCAGGCGCCTAAATGGTTGGGAAAGTGCCCCGGATGCCAGGAGTGGAACACCTTTGCTGAGGAGCGGGTGATCGAGGAGAAAGTTCCCGAGCGAGACCTTCTCGGTTTTGAGAGCGAGGCGATCCCAATGCCTATCACTGAAATTATGGGTGAGGACAAGGGAAGGCTTCAGATCGGTATAGGGGAATTTGATCGAGTCTTGGGCGGCGGGATCGTTTTGGGGTCAGTGGTGTTGGTCGGAGGCGATCCAGGTATCGGCAAATCGACCCTTCTCCTTCAAGTGACGAACCGTTTGGCCTCGAGAGGAAAGAAGGTCCTTTACGTTTCTGGAGAAGAGTCCCTCCAGCAGACCAAGATGAGGGCAGATCGTTTGGGGATCTCCTCAGAACACCTCTTCGTGGTCTCAGAGACATCGATAGAAAAAATTCTCCAGGATATCCAGGCGGTCAAACCTTCAACCGTAGTCGTCGATTCGATTCAGACCATTTATTCCTCCGAACTCCCTTCGACACCCGGATCGATCAGTCAGGTGAGGGAGGCGTCAAGCCGGCTGCTCTATCTGGCGAAGCATCTCTCTGTTCCCATCTTTCTCGTCGGTCATGTGACCAAGGAGGGTTTTATTGCAGGGCCAAAAGTTTTAGAGCATATGGTCGATACCGTTCTTTACGTCGAGGGAGAAGCCACTCACGCGTTCCGCATCTTGAGGGCAGTGAAAAATCGTTTCGGCTCCACCAACGAGATTGGGGTCTTCGAGATGAAGGATTCGGGATTGGTAGAGGTGGTCAGCCCCTCTGAATTTTTCCTTTCTGAGCGGGCGCAGCCCACCTCTGGCTCCGTCGTTATGCCCAGCCTGGAAGGTTCAAGACCCATCTTGATTGAGCTTCAGGCCTTGGTCGTTCCGACCAGCTTCGGGGTCCCGCGAAGAACAGCCGAAGGAGTCGATGTGAACCGTGTCTCACTCCTGGTTGCTGTGATGGAGAAAAGACTGGGAGTCCACCTGGGAAATCAGGATATTTTTGTCAATATTGCTGGAGGAATGAGAGTGGAGGAGCCTGCTGCTGATCTAGGAGTGATCGCTGCGATTGTATCAAACGCTAAGGACACGGTAGTGGATCCGGAAAGCGTGATCTTCGGAGAGGTGGGACTGGGAGGAGAGGTGAGAGGCGTTAGCCAATCAGAGGTCAGAGTAAAAGAAGCGTCGAGGCTGGGATTCAAACAATGCTTTTTGCCGAAGCAGAATCAGGAAAAAATGAAGGGACCAAAAGGGATCGATTTGATCGGAGTCAACTCCATTCAGGAGGCGATGAAACTACTTTTTAAATAAGAACCCAATCCCGGGCACGAAACTCCAATTCTCCCCCCCCTTTTTCCCATAAAGACTCTGTTATCTAAAGATGATGACTCATCACACCGAACTGAAACATCAGTTCATCTCTGCCCAATTCCTTCCGGAATCGATGGAGATCTTGAGCGGGACAGAGAGGTCCATCACCGTCTCCATCTCATTCTGGATCATCGGGATGGCTTCTTGAAGTTCCTCTTCGGGAACTTCGAAGACCAATTCGTCGTGGACCTGCATGATCATCTTGGTGGAGAGACCAGATTCTTCGATCCCATTCTGGATACGGATCATCGCAACCTTGATGATATCCGCCGCCGTTCCCTGGAGAGGGGTATTGACGGCCATTCTCTCTGTAGCCTGTCGGACGACGACGGTTGGGGAATCGATGTCCGGCAGATAGCGGCGGCGATGCAAAAGAGTCGTCACATATCCCTTCTGCCTAGCCCCTTTCAGACTGTTCTCGATGTAGGCTTGAACGCCGGTATATTTCTTAAAATAGCCATCGATGTAATCCTGGGCGATCTTGGGCTCTATCCCTAATTGTTGCGAAAGGCCATAAGCGCTCATTCCATAAATGATGCCGAAGTTGATCACCTTGGCTTCTCTTCTCATGGAGGGCGTCACCCTTTCTATTGGAACCTCAAAGATTTCGGAGGCGGTTCGGGCATGGATGTCTTCTCCATTTTGGAAGGCCTTGATCAAGGTTTCGTCCTTGGAGAGGTGCGCCAGAAGCCTCAATTCGATCTGAGAATAGTCTGCGGAGACGAGAAGCCATCCTTTCTCCGGGATGAAGGCCTGGCGAATCCGGTTTCCCTCCTCCGTCCGGATAGGAATGTTCTGCAGATTGGGATCGCTCGAGGAGAGTCGTCCGGTAGCCGTGACGGTTTGATTGTAAGAGGTATGGACGCGGCCGGTTTTCGGATGAATTAATTTTGGTAGGGCATCGACGTAGGTGGACTTGAGTTTGCTCAGATTGCGATAGCTGAGAATTTCGAGGGGGAGGTCGTGTTGGAGAGAAAGCTTCGTCAGCACCTCCACATCCGTAGAAGCGCCTGTTTTGGTCTTCTTGACGACAGGCAGTTTCAGTTTGTCAAAAAGGATTTTTGCGAGCTGTTGGGAAGAGTTGATGTTGAAAACTTCTCCGGCGAACGCATAGATCCGGTCCATCTTCTGTTGGAGTTGGGCTTCGATCTCCTTCGAATAGCCTTGAAGAAGGTCCAGGTCGATTTTCACTCCGTTCATCTCCATTTTTGCCAAGACCGTGACGAGAGGCATCTCTACCCGGTCAAAAAGGTCTTTAAACCCCTCCTCCTTCAGTCTTGGGAAAAGGAGTTGGGAGAGCTGGAGGGTGACATCCGCGTCCTCACAACTGTAATCCCTCGCCTTTTCAAGTCCGATCTGGTCGAAGGTGACCGCCTTCATTCCGGTGCCTACGACTTCTTTGTAGTCTGTGACGGAGCGATCCAAATATTCCTGGGCAATCTCAATCAGGTTATGGTTGTGTTTGGTGGGGTTGAGGAGGTAAGAGGCGATCATCGTATCCCCTTCTATCCCATGCAGATGAATTCCGTATCGTTTTAGGACGATCCAATCATATTTGATGTTCTGACCCACCTTCTTCACCTTCGTGTCTTCAAGAATAGGTTTCAGCTGCTCCAAAGTCCAAGAGAGAGGAAGTTGTTGATTTGGCCCTCCTTGATGGCCTAGGGGGATATAGAAAGCTTGATGCGGAATATAAGATAGACTGATCCCAACGAGATCCGCCCACATTGGATAGGGGGAGGTGGTCTCCAGGTCGATGGAGAAGGTGGCGTTTTTTCTCAGCTCTTCCAATAAGGCGGAGAGGTCGTTCCGATCCATGACCAAACGGTAGTCCCTCTCCGCGCCCGTGGAGGCCTTTTCGTCAAAGAGCTCTTTGAGAAGCTTGTTGAACTCCAACTCCTTGAAGATCTCCTTCAGGTTCTTCAGGTCGGGCGGGGAAACGGAAAAATCTTTTAACTGGGAATCAACGGGAACGTCAGTATGGATCGTTGCCAACTGACGGCTGAGACGAGCCAGATCGCCATGGGCTTTCAGATTTTCTTTCAATTTCTTCTGGGGTATTTCTTCGACATGGGCGAGAAGGTTTTCAATCGATCCATAAGTCTTGATCAATTGGATGGCTGTCTTCTCTCCAATCCCAGGAACACCCGGAATATTATCAATAGCATCCCCGGCCAGCCCCATGACCTCCACGACCTGTTCCGGGGAAACGCCAAAACGCCCGATGACTTCTTCTACTCCGAAGCGCTTCTCTTTCATTGTGTCGTAGACCTGAATCCGATCGCTGACGAGTTGAAGGATGTCTTTGTCACCGGTGATGACCACGACATCGACTTCTGACTCCAGCTTCTTAGCGACCGTTCCGATCAGGTCGTCCGCCTCAAACCCTTCCATCTCTAAGAGGGCAATTCGATATCCCTCGATGATTTTTTTGATATAGGGAATTTGGGGGGCAAGCCCCTCCGGCATGGCAGGGCGGTTGGCTTTATATTCCTTGTAGACTTCGCTCCGAAAGGTGGGAGCCTTTGAATCGAAGATCACGACGAGATAATCCGGCCGATGCTCCTTGACCACCTTCAGAAGCATCTGGGTGAAACCATAAATTGCATTGGTCGGGAGGCCCTTCGCGTTGGACAGATGGCCGATGGCGAAAAAAGCGCGATAGAGATAAGAGGAGCCGTCGATTAAAAAAAGTTTAGGACGATTGGACATAAAATGATAAGCACCAAATCAGAAATCCCAAATAACAAACAATTTTCAACTAATACAAATGCGTTAATTCATTTTACACGTAGCCCAAGGCTTTAGCCTTGCTTAAAGCAACCCTAAAGGGTTGCCCTACAAAATATTTAATGCGTCTGTATTAATAACTTTTGAAGGTCCCCGTCACCCCTCCCTCTCCCCTGAGAGGAGAGGGGAAGGATGAGGGGAATCTAACTTAAAGAGTCAAACAAACCTGTTTCGGTCATTCGATACCGATGTTTGAGATTTATTTGGGACTTGGGGTTTGGAATTTGGAGTTTGGAGTAAATCATCTGAGTCATTTGCCTTCTGATCTTAGAGGGTCATGGGATGTCCGTATGTACTCGATTCCCGCCCGAATGCTTGGCCGTGTACATCGCGTCATCCGCAGATTTTACAAATCCCTCCAAGTCGAAGTGGTCTCTGTATTCGGACAGGCCGATGCTGACTGTGATGTTTTGGAACTCGGTCTGCTCGATGGAAGACCGGATGCGCTCCGCAATGGCCATCGCCCGGTTCATGGAAGCCCCGATGAGCAGGGCGGCGAATTCGTCCCCTCCGTAACGATAGCCGGAATCGACGTTGTATCGGATGGAATGTTTGACGATCTCACCGACGCGTTTCAAGACCTTATCGCCCTCCAAATGACCGTAGCGGTCATTATAACTCTTAAAATTGTCGAGGTCGAACATCATCAGGGAAAGTGAGGTCTTTTGACGCCTCAGACGGACCAGCTCTGCTTCCAAGGTCTTAAAAAAATGGCGGTGGTTATAAAGACCGGTTAGATCATCGGTGACAGAGAGCCTCCTCACCTCCTCTTCCAATTTTTCTTTTTCCTTCAAGGTCTTGGATTTTTCCAGGCATTGGTTGACGATGTGGATCAGATGTTCGTTCTCGAAAGGTTTCTTCACGAAGTCGGATGCGCCTTCTTTAAGGGCCCTGACGGCATTATCCAAAGTGGCGAAGGCCGTCAGCATAATCACGCATTGGAGAGGATTGATGATTCGAATTCTCCTCAAGGCCTCCGTGCCGTCGATTCCCGGAAGATTGATATCCATCAGGACGACATCGGGTTTTTCCTCTTCTACCTTCTTCACTCCCTCTTCGCCGGTCGATGCCATCGCCACATCATATCCCTCATAGTGGAGAAGCTTTTGAATGATTTCCAGAGTGTCAGGCGCATCATCGACGATCAGAACTTTTCCCTTGATATCTCTACGAACGGTTGAGTCTCCCATCTTCAGCCTCCGCGGAAAGAGGAAGGGTAAAATAGAAGGTAGAACCCATTCCCAGTTGAGACTCCACCCAGATGTTTCCCCCCTGTGCTTCAACCAGTCGTTTGGCAATGGCTAGCCCCAAACCGGTTCCACCATGTTTCCCCCCCTCGACCTGGTAGAATTCGTCGAAGATCATTTGGAGTTTATCTTCCGGAATACCCATTCCCGTGTCTTTGATCTCGATGAGGATGGATTGGTCCCTTTGGCCGGCGAGTATCGAGACATGACCCCCATCGCCGGTGAATTTGAATGCATTGGAAAGCAGATTGATGAAGATGTCGTGAAGGGCGTTTGGATCGGCGGAGAGACGGAGGTCCGGCGGAACGTCAACATGCAAAGTGAGCGTCTTGCCCACCGGGGTGACCTCGTTGATATATCCTCCGATCACTTCGGAGAGCAGGACCTGTTCCCTGTGGAAAAAGAGACGATCCGATTTAATCCGGCTCAGATCGAGCATCTGATCCATTCTCATTTGAATTCGGGTGGTATTCCTCTGGATCGTCACGAGGTAGGATTTTAGATTCTCGGGAACCCTCCCTTCTTTCTCCGAGAGAATGAAATCGATGTTCGCCTTGATGGCCGTGAGCGGAGTTTTTAATTCGTGGGAGGCCGTACCGATGAATTTCACCGTGATCTCGTCCATCTTCCTAAACTCGCGGTTGACCATTTCCAGCTCTCTCCTGACGGCCTGAAGTTCCTCGAACATCTTGAGTGAAGAAGTCCTTGCCCGGTTCAGCTCCCTAACGTTCTCTTCCAACTGACGGGTTCGTTCTTCCACTTTTCTTCCGAAATCGATTGGGGAATCTCCCTGAGGGGGGGACACTTGATGGAAGGCTCTGGCCAGGTCAGCGATGAATTTAAAGATCAAACTCACTCGAAACCGAGAAAGGGGCTTAAACCGGCTCATAAATGCAATAGGGTTCTTCCGCCATGTACTGGCCGGAGATTTCATAGGCCCGTGCGCGGCAACCTCCACAGACCTTTCTAAACTCACACCTTCCGCATTTTCCCCGATAGCCATCGGTATTCCGTAAATTTTGGAAGATTTCGGACCCTTCCCAGATCTCCCTGAAATGTTTTTCCCTGACGCTTCCACAATTCAATTCTAAATATCCGCAAGGTTGCACCTGACCGACGTGGGAGATGAAGCAGAAGGAGATGCCGCCCAAACATCCCCGAGTCATGGCATCCAGTCCGTTTGTCTTGGGAGTAACCTTCTTTCCCTCTTTTTTCGCCTGCTGTCGTAAAATACGATAGTAGTGCGGGGCGCAGGTCGCCTTCAGCTGGAGAGGAACCTTACCGACCTGTTCGTAAAACCAGTGGAGGGTTTTTTCGTAGTCGAGAGGAGAGATTTCCTGCTCTTTCAATTCCTTCCCTCTCCCCGTCGGGACCAGGAGAAAGATGTGAAGCGCCGCCGCACCCAGATCAACGGCCAGGCGAAGGATATCCGGGATCAGATGCAGATTGACCTGGGTAATAGTGGTATTGATCTGGAATTCGATGCCCCCCTTCTTTGCCATCTCGATTCCGCGAAGGGACCCTTCAAAGGAGCCCTTCACTTTCCGGAAGGCATCGTGTGTTTCTGCCGTAGGGCCGTCAATGCTAACACTGATCCGCTGAATCCCGGAAGCCTTCATCTTTCGGATGCCCTCTTCTGTGAACAATGTCCCGTTCGTCGCCATCACCATCCGGAACTCTTTGGCCGTGCCGTAGGACGCCAGGTCAAAGATGTCCGGCCGGAGCAGAGGCTCTCCCCCGGTCATGATGATGACGGGTTTGCTGAAGGAGGCGATCTCATCCATCACCCTGAAGACCTCCTGCGTGGAGAGTTCTCCTTCGTAAGGACCGTACTCCGCAGACGCACGGCAGTGAACGCAGGCGAGATTGCAGCTTCGGGTCAACTCCCATGCAATCATCCTTAACGGGTGATTGGCGACTCGTGGCTCGCGACCCGTGACTTGTGGGTGTTGATCTTCCACTCTTAATTTTTCACGCATGACTCTAAACTCGTAATTTATCGCTCTTAACCAATCTTTTTCGCTGCCTCTTTGGCGAAGTAGGTGAGAATGAGATCAGCACCCGCCCTTTTGATGGAGGTAAGGGATTCCATCATCACCTGTTCCCCATCCACCCATCCGAGTTGCGAAGCCGCCTTGACCAAAGCGAATTCCCCGCTCACATTGTACGCCGCCACGGGTATATTAAATGCTTGCTTCACGCGATAGATGATATCGAGATAGGGAAGGGCGGGTTTAACGATGACGATATCCGCCCCCTCCTCGAGGTCGAGCCGAACCTCTCTCAGAGCCTCATCTCCGTTGGCCGGGTCCATCTGATAAGATTTACGGTCACCGAACTGGGGCTTCGATTCTGCCGCTACCCGAAAAGGTCCAAAGAAACTGGAAGCATATTTTGCCGAGTAGGCCATGATAGGAATATCCTCAAATTGATTTTCGTCGAGGATTTTCCGAATCGCTCCCACCCTGCCATCCATCATGTCGGAAGGGGCCACGATATCAGCTCCTGCCCTGGCATGAGACAGGGCCTGACGGGCGAGGAGATCAAGCGTTTCATCATTCAAGATTCTCCCTCCCTCCACCACACCGCAGTGACCATGACTGGTGTATTCGCAGAGGCAGACATCCGTGATGAGGAGAATGCCATCCACCCTTTCCTTGAGCTGCCTCAGGGCCCTCTGGATGATGCCATTTTCAGCATAGGCTTCCGATCCCAGTTCATCCTTCTTTTCGGGAATGCCGAAAAGGATGACACCCGAAATCCCCAGTGATTTTGCCTCCCTCACCTCTTTGATCAAGAGGTCGATAGAGAGCTGAGAATGCCCGGGCATGGAGGAAATGGGCTGTTTCGAACCCTTTCCAGGACGGACGAAAAGGGGGAGAATAAGGTCCTCCGGCCTGAGATGTGTTTCCCGGATCATTTTTCGAAAGAGATCATCTTTTCGCAACCTTCTTGGTCTATACTGAGGGAACCTCATATAGCCTCCTTAAAGACTTGTCTTTCCTTACTTTTTACAATATTTTAGGGTGATTGTCTATAAATGAGCTCACCAACCCAATGCCCTTTTTCCCGCCATCAATAATTATTGCCATTTCGAACGGTCTCTTTAAAAGTGATACGAACGCGATAAATAATTCTACGAGTACTGTGGGGTGCGTTCCCCGAAGGCACCATCTCGGCTCAAGAGACGTCACCCCCCAAGCTAGTGTAGTGCGTCCAACACTTCTTTACATAAGTTCAGAAGCTGTCATTCCTGCAAAAGCAGGAATCCAGTTGAAATCATTGGATTCCGGGTCAAGCCCGGAATGACATTCAAAGTAAAGAGACTTCTGACGCAGTACACTAGAATTTTTTTCCAATCTATAACTTTTTCTTTGAAATGCATGTCCAGCGTCTTGCTCCCTCTCCCCTGGTGCCTGCCTGCGCGGATCCGCTTCGGCGAAGGCAGGGGAGAGGACGGGGGGGAGGGGTGTGCCTGGCTGCGGTAACGAGAAGACATGCCGAGAAGCCCTAGGTTAGATGTTCCTGGGACTTTACACCATGTAATCGTTCGGGGGATTGAAAGAAAGCAGTGGAAGAGGGGCCCGGGGGGATTCCTGTTGGTTGAATTACCTGCTTGTTTACTTAGGCTCCGGCTGCATCTCTCTGAAGATCTCTGCTCCTTCTTTTGATGAAAAAAAGCCAGCACATTTGGGGCATTTAACCATAGTGTCTTTCGTGTCTTTGGATGTCTCCCGGGTTGTCCATGAACATCCAAAACAAAATAAGGATATGACGGCCACTATGCAAAAGATCGTCAGCCAGTTACGCATAGGAACGATTTCCTCCTTTTCATTCTATTCCTTCTTTGTTATTATGCGAGAAATCCGCAGATCAATCAACAGTCTGAAAAATTATCCAGAGCATCATTTCAGAATGTCTTAGAGGTTTTTAACCCTTTTGTAAATCTGATTACATCAAATTTCAGCTCACCCAGTGAATCTGTTTCCCTAAATCATTTCTTCAAAACATCAACCGTGCTATAATCAGCTAGAAAATAACTCCGTTATCCTCCTCTCCCTGGTGCCTGCCTGGGCGAAGCCGCTTCTGCGAAGGCAGGGGAGAGGGCGGGGGTGAAGGGGACCATACTATGTCCACCCCCACCTCGATCCTCCCCCATCAAGGGGGAGGATAATCGTAGATAATTTTCATGGTTCGAGGGTGACGTAGCCATCATGAAGCATTACCCGGGGTGAGCGACTATCGTTATGGATTGAGGACTCCAGGTTAAGATGATCATTCGAGGGAAAGATCCAGGGACAGAGTCACTGATGGACGTCCTTGTCGAGAATGGAAAAGTTATCCAAGTTTCCCCTTATCAGAAAGGATCATCTTTGTACGATTTCGGTGGGAAAGATCTATATTTATGCTCAGGTTTTTTCGATCCTCAAGTAAACGGGTTTGCCGGAGTGGATTTCAATAGTCCTTCTCTCTCCCCTGAGGGGTTTCATCGGGCAGCCCTGTCCTTGGCCTCTACTGGCATCACTCGCTTTCTTCCAACTCTCATCACTTCCTCTCATGAGAAGATGGTTCGCCGGCTGAGAATCATCAGGGATGGGTTAAGGAAAGATTCTCTTCTTCAGAAGATGTGTCTTGGGATCCACCTTGAAGGACCCTGTATTTCTCCTGAGGAGGGACCCAGAGGGGTTCACCCTCGAGAGTTCATCCGGCTTCCCCAGTGGGAAGAAGTGAAGAGGTTTCAGGAAGCATGCGAAGGCCGGATCAGGTGTGTCACTTTAGCTCCGGAGGTACAAGGTGCGATTCCGTTCATCAGAAAAGCAGCGGCCCATGGAATGATTATTGGCATCGGGCACACCGATGCCTCTGAGGAAGTTCTTGAGGAAGCCGTCGAGGCCGGGGCTCGCCTTTCCTGTCACCTTGGAAATGCTCCCTCCCCACTTCTTCCTCGGCATCGGAATTTAATCGATAGGCAGTTGGCTATAGATCAACTGATGGCGAGTATCATTACCGATGGGATTCACCTTCCTCCTGATGTGGTGAGTGATTATGTTCGGGCAAAGGGTGTGGATCGAATTGTCCTAACAACCGATAGTATGGCCGGGGCAGCCGTCCCACCGGGGAGATATACCTTGGGGGACTTGGAAGTGGAAGTGAGCTCGGATCGGGGAGCCCGGTTAACCGGCACTTCTCGTCTGGCAGGCTCTACTCTGACAATGGATCGGGCCATCACCAATGTCATCCGGTTTGCAGGGATTGATCTTTCTTCAGCGATTCATATGGCCTCGAAGAATGCTCAAAAGCTGTTTTCGGAAGTGGGAAGGGATATTGCTCCAGGGCATTCTGCCGATTTAGTCCTTTTCGAATATCAAAGGGAACTGGTGGTTCGATCCACGTGGATAGAAGGGGAGAAGATATTCTAAAAATGTGATAAGATGACTTAAGACACTAGAAAAGGAGGATGACCGATGAAATGGCTCCGTTGTTTATTGATCGTTTCTTTGACCATCCTTGTATGGGAGGGTGCCGCAGCAGGGACGTATTCTCTCAACCTTCGATATCAGCCTTTGAAGGACCTTTCCTCCCTTCAAGGGAAGATTGGATCAACCCTTGCGATGGCCCCTTTAAAAGATGCAAGGCCGGAGACGTTATATATCGGTCGTCACACCAACGTTGAAGGAGATGTTACCTATTTCAGAAGCAACCCCTTTCCCTTGGAAAAGGCGATTGGGGAGTCTCTGTCCGAGGCGCTCTCCCGGCATGGAATCAAGACAATTCCAATCCCCAGTTGGGATGATAAACCCGAATCCTTGAAGAATATGGAGACCGATTCTGTTCTGATGATTGAGATCAAGAGATTCTGGACCGAAGGCAATGGATCTCTCCTAGGAACGAAGGTCAAGGCCGGGGTTCAATTGGTTATCCATTTGGGAGTAAGGAAGGAGGGCAAGATTTTCACCCGAAACATGGAAGTCGAGAAGGAGATGACGGTTCCGAGGTCTACTCCCGAGAGGGTGGAGACCATGATGAACCAAATGCTGACTGAGATTTTTGATTCTTATTTTTCCAATCCGTACTAAGAATAGGTTCTCCCGCCAGAGAATGTGCCATCGTCGCGGCATTGACGGAAGAGACAGTCGGGTTCGAAAGTCTTGGAATGCGTTCCTTTAGGAATGCCCGGTCAGCGCTTCTGGAAATTGGAGTCATCGCAAGGATATTGGACGTCTGAATCTCACATGTAAGAGGTTGCCGCCCTAAGACTTTTTCGCCCAACCGCCTCTTCCGTCTTATCCGGAAGGTTTTTTTGTTGCGACGCAGTCTCGGAAGACGGCGGCAGGAAAAACAGATGCCAAGAGGAGGCAAAAAACCGTGAAGGTCTTTTTGTGGATAGCTTTCCTGATCGTCATCGCGGTAGCGATTTTCGCAGTCCAAAATTCAGACGCTCCCATCGTTACAATAAAATTTCTCTTTTGGAGATTTGAAACCTCCCTGGTCTATGTCATCTTGGGGTCCATCAGCTTAGGAATACTGTTCACCCTTCTTTTCTGGGTTCCAAGGGCCTTGCGGGTATCCTTCCGGCCGAAAAAGCCAAACCAAGGGTCTCCTTCAACCGGCTGAGGTGTCCATCATTCGGTTTGGAAGGGTGCGTCACGGGGTAACAATCTTGGCGGAGTGATAGCACGGTTGTGAAAGGGCGGAAGTGAGATCGAAACATTGGAGAAAGAAATTCGCTAAGAGATTTCGCATCCTCTGGGATGCTCTAAGAAAGTTTGATCAGGATCACGGTTTTTTTCTCTCCTCAGGAATTACTTTCAACCTCCTCATCTGTTTGATTCCCCTCATCTTGTTGCTTTTGGCCCTGCTCGGCACGTATCTTTATAGCTATCGGGAGGTACTAAACCACATACGACATTATCTGGAGAATGCTTTTCCTTTCCCTGACACAAGGATTATGAATGGCATCCTGAGAATCGTTCGGGACCGCAAGATGGTTGGGGTGTTAGGCATTGGAGGTTTGATCTGGGCCTCCACGTGGGTGTTCAGCTCCTTGAGGACAGCCCTCGACATAATCTTTCAGGTGAAGGAGGGACGGGGCATCCTTCGTGGAAAGGGAATTGACCTTCTGATGATTCTTTTGGCAGGGACCTTTCTCCTGATCAGCATGGTCTTCAGCTCTGTGATCACATTCGTCCAGGGGTACCGTGTGATTCCTTTCTTAGAGTTGAGACCGATTATTCGATTCATCCTGAAGTACCTTATTCCCTTCTTTTTCACTTTCTGGATGTGTTTTTTGATTTACAAGATCATTCCGGAGAAGAAAATTCATTTCAAGACAGCCCTTCAAGCGGCCTTTTTCACCAGCCTCCTCTGGGAAGCGGCCAAGCAATTGTTTGGATGGTACGTCCTCCGCCTGGGAGGATTTTCTGTAATCTACGGCTCTTTGAGTGCCCTGGTCATTTTTTTCCTCTGGATTTACTATTCCTCGGTCATCCTCCTCTTGGGAGGGGAGATCGCTTTTTGTCTGGAGAAAAATAGAGAGTAACGCATGATTGAAGAAAAGCGACGGAAGACGAAGATTGTCTGTACGATTGGCCCCGCGAGCGAATCGCCTCAGATTTTGGAGTCCCTGATCCGGGGCGGGATGAACGTCGCACGGCTCAATTTCTCTCATGGTACTCATGAAGAGCATTTGGGAAAGATCAAGAGCATCCGTCAAATCGCTGACCGATTGGGACAGCCTGTGGCTATCCTTCAAGATCTTGGGGGTCCTAAGATTCGGATTGGCATGATGAAAGAGGGTGGGGCGGAATTGAGAAAGGGGGGAGAATTTTGTCTGACCAATCGTGTGCTCATCGGCGATGAGACCCAGGCCAGCGTTACTTATCCTGCTCTTCCGGGCGAAGTGAAAGCAGGGGATCGAATTCTTCTTGCAGACGGATCGATTGAGCTTCAAGCCATACAAAGCGATGGGAAGACCATTCGATGTCGGGTAATTGTGGGAGGGATCTTAACCTCTCACAAAGGAATGAATTTTCCAACGAGAACCCCTCTGGCTTCGGCCTTTACAGCGAAGGATCAGAAGGATCTCCTCTTTGGAATTCGACATGGAGTGGATTGGGTGAGTCTCTCCTATATCCAAAGAACCGCTGACATCGAGGGGGTGAAGAGAGTCTTAAGGAAGGAGTCGGTCGACATCCCAGTCATTGCCAAAATTGAGAGGAAAGAGGCCTTGGAAAACATCGACGAGATCCTCTCGGCTTCAGACGGTATCATGGTCGCTCGGGGGGATCTAGGTCTGGAGACGCCGATTGAAAAGATTCCAAACGTTCAGAAGAAACTGATACGGAAGGCCAATGATTCTGCGAAACCCGTGATCACCGCCACCCAGATGCTTCGATCGATGGTTGACCACACTCAACCCACGCGGGCAGAGGTTACAGATGTGGTCAACGCCATCTATGACGGGACGGACGCAGTCATGCTTTCAGAGGAGACGGCCAGCGGCCAATTTCCTGTTGAAGCTTTTGAAATGATGGCCAAGATTGCTCAATCAGCGGAAGAGGAATTTCCTCATTCTCAATTTCTACGGGGGGAAAGAGATAAGGGGATGAATCTCCAACAGGCCATCACTTACACGGCGTCGTTACTGGCGGAGGAGGTGGAGGCGAAGGTGATTGTTACCCCAACGGAATCGGGAAGCACCGCGCGCTGGGTGTCGAAGCTTCGACCTCGTCAGCCTGTTCTTGCCTTGAGCCAACACCTTTCGACCGTCAGGGAGCTCAATCTCTACTGGGGGGTCTATCCTGTTCTTAGCCCCGGCTGGAAAGATACGGATGAGATGTTAGAAAGATCGAAAAGGACGCCGAAAGAGTTGGGGATGGCCGCAGGAGGAGAGAAGATCGTCATCATCGCCGGGGTGCCCATCAGCATTCCGGGGACGACGAATCTCATTAAAGTGGAAGTGGCGGAATGAGTGACCTGCTTCAGATATACCTCTATCATTTTCTTTCCCTCGCGAAGATTCCTGAAGTCACGATTCCTTAAATCTACCCATCTATACAAGCTTTCTAAGGGTAATCCTTAAAAAGATAATTTTCGCAATTCGATTCTTGTATTGACCAAAGAACGTTTTCCTGACGAGGGTAAGTTGATGGCATTTTTAAAAGACGTTGAAGATGATTTGAATGACCTGAACAGAGACGAAATCCTGGGCTCAATTTTAATAGTGGTTGCCGTATCGGCTTACAAAAAATTGAAAAAGGAATTGCATTCTCCTACCCTATAGATTTACGTTTCTTCTACACGCAGAAGACCGATTTCCCGCCGGCATCAATCTTTATTTGTTAACTGCAACCTGCCTCAAAATTTCTTAGAAACATCGGACTGTTTTGGCTGGATAGAAAATGGACAAATTGGCCTTAGTGTTCTTATTTGTCGGTCTTCCCAGCCACCTTTAAACTGATATTTTCTCTTCTAAATTAAAATAATACTACAATTTCAACATGTTATATCTTCCACAGGTAGCATGGCACACTTAATGCTAAGAAGACTTAAACAAGGTTTACTATTTTTACAAAGTTTAAGGAACTAAAAGCGAGGCTTTGACAATGTTAAAAGCAAACAGTTTGGAGAAGGGACTTCGAAACGGCTGGACAAGGGCTACATTTGTTTTAAGGAAGGACTATCTGAGTAAGCTTAAGGCAGTTTCGTATTGGGACAGAAAGAAAATGAAGGAAGTAATTGATGAGGCTTTAGGGTCTTATCTCAAAGGGAGAAAGATTAAACCCATTATTGCGAGAAACGACGTGAGATGAGATGAAATGCAAAAAATAGTTTTAGCGATAATTGTTATTTTACGATTGCTGGAACTCGCCGGAGCAGAAAATTGGTATCCAATCACAAGCAAAAACTCGTCTGCAACGGGTCCTAAATTTGGGGATAGCCGAGTCGCTAAAGCAAAGAACTCTTTTGGGCTCCTTATTTCATATCGATCACAAGCCTTTTTTATTCATGGTATTGATGTAACATAAAAGCAGAGTCAGTAACCGATAACCATTTTGAGCTAAGAAATGAACACAAGCCAAAAGAAGATGATTCCATTTAGAATTAAACAGGCGTCACATTACACACTGCCTGTTGTGATAATCCTGATAGGCATCCTTCTATCGGTTTCAGTTTTTATTATCGTCTTGGACTGGGAACACCAAAGGATACAAACACGGTTCAATCAGGATGCAGAGGAACGTTTCGAGGTTTTAAAAAGAGAAGTTGAATCCGACCTGCACGTGCTTGATTCCATCAAGGCATTTTACACCCATGGTCACAAGATTGGGCGATCAGAGTTTAGGGATTTTGTGAAGCACTTTTTGTTGCGTCACCGCAGCATCCGAGCGCTTGAATGGATACCCCGCATACCTAATAACCAGAGGGAAGCATATGAAAAAGCAGCCAAACAAGATGGGTTCGTTAATTTTCAAATCAGTGATCGGAAGGCTCAGGGAAAGATGGTAAGAGCCCCTCAACACAAGGAGTACTTTCCTGTTTATTTCGTTGAACCCTACGAAGGAAATGAGATAGCGCTAGGCTTTGATTTAGGCTCAGATCAGGTACGGCTGGAAGCACTGGAACGGTCCAGCGATACCGGAGAAATGGTAGCCAGCGCACGAATCAAACTGGTGCAAGAGAAAGCCGGTCAATTTGGCTTTTTGGTTTTTGAGCCAATCTATCGGAATGATGTCCTTATGGACTCAGTTGAATCGCGTCGTGAGAAATTGGAAGGTTTTGTCCTCGGCGTTTTTCGAATTGGTGACATCGTCGAAAAATCTGTGTCATATCTGACCACAAAAGGGATCAATTTCTATCTTTATGACGAATCTGCGCCGATGCCAGACCGCTTCCTATATTTCCATCAATCCCGTCTCTCTAAAGCCGTAACCAAGTCAAAGGAAAGCGAGACGGCCAAATCAAAGGCAGGTTTCCAATATGCCAAAACGTTGGATGTGGCAGGGCGGAAATGGACGGTTTTGTATAGGCCGTTGCCTGAATACATCGCAGCAAGGAGAACTTGGCAGCCTTTGGGACTTCC
>DASPPQ010000215.1:0-6618 GCA_035625415.1 Thermodesulfobacteriota bacterium | reverse complement strand
TCATCAGGTGGAAAGCTCGCTTCAACGATCGGTCAGCGGAACAGGATTGGGCCTGGCCATCACAAAAGGGCTGGTAGAAGCCCATCAGGGAAAAATTTGGGTGGAGAGCGAGGTGGGGAAAGGAAGCACATTCACATTCACCTTGTACATCGCGGAAGGTGAAAGAAGGGATCTTCATTTCCGTTTCGTCATGGACAAGGAATTCCAAAGAGCTGAGGAAAATAGTGCTCCCCTGACCCTCATTATGATCGAGGTGTTGGATGAAAGGGGCGAGGTCCGAAAGGCATTATTAGACCAATTGGAAGAAGAGATTAAGCAGTGTCTTTGTCGAAAGGCAGATGTTTTATTAAGGCGGGAGAAAGAAAAAATACTGGCCGCTTTATGCCAAGCAGATCTCAAAGGAGCTCGGGTCATTCTACGGCGGATTGAGGAAGGAATTCAAAAGCGCTCCGTTGAAGGTAAACAAGCACATGTGGTCATTAAAGTGGGGACGGCCACTTATCCTGAAGAGGCTCTTTCGAAGGCCGAACTTTTCAGGCTCGCAAAAGAAAGATTGGGAGGTTGAGAAATGAATCCAAAAAAGATTCTAATTGTGGACGACGAAATCGATTTGGTGGAAACCGTCCGTTTTCCCTTGGAGATCGAGGGATATCATGTCCTGGTTGCTTACAACGGTGAGGATGCCTTGAATCAGGCTCGCAAAGAAAACCCGGACATGATCCTCTTGGATCTCATGCTGCCAAAATTGGATGGGTATAAAGTGTGTCGATTACTGAAATTTGACGAAAGATATAAGCATATCCCCATCTTAATGTTGACCGCCAAGACTCAGGAAAAGGATAAAGTGATTGGAATGGAGACCGGGGCGGATGAGTATATCACCAAACCTTTTGATATGGATTATTTAATGAAAAAGGTAAAGGAGTACTTGAATAAATAAACAGGAGTGATGGTGTTAGTTCTTAGTGTTAGTTGGAATCTTCTACTGACACAAACGCCAGTCGCCGCCACTATAACGAAGTGAGAACATGCCGACCTTTAAATATCGTGTAAGGGACAGATTAGGGAAAGCAATGACCGGGACGATCGAGGCTCCGTCGGTCGAGGTGGCCGGTACCGATCTCTATCAGAAGGGATACTTCCCGATCGCTGTGGAAGAGGAGTCGGTTTCTGTCTCCATCAATCTGTCAGATCTTTGGAAACGATTCAAGAAAGTGAAACCGGAGGAAATTATTCTCTTCAGCCAGCAGCTCTCCACTCTATATAAAGCGGGATTACCTTTGCTTTCAGGGTTAAAGGGTTTGAGAGACCAGATAATGAATCAAAGGCTTAAGGAAATACTGGAAGAGATCGGCCTTCAGGTTGAAGGGGGAAACACACTTTTCGGGGCGATGTCCAAACATCCGGATGTCTTTTCCGTAGTCTACCTCAACATGATCCGGGCCGGTGAAACTTCAGGTAGGCTGGGCGAATCGCTCGATCGTTACGTTGCCCTTGCCGATCGAGAATTGAGGAGCCGCCAGAAAGTGAAAGAAGCAACCCGTTATCCCAAGATCGTCGTCTTCTCAGTGATCATCGCATTTATTGTTTTGCTCGCCTTTGTCATCCCAAGGTTTGCACAGGTCTATGCCCAATTTAATACAACTCTACCGCTGCCTACCCGAATAATGATTGGTACCAACAACCTCTTCCATCATTATTGGTATCTTATTTTGCCGGAATTCCTGCTCATTCCGATCCTGGTGAGACGCTATATTCGGACGGAAAAAGGAAGAGTCTTCTGGGATAGGCTAAAAACGAGGATTCCCGGATTCGGTCGTCTTTTTGTCATCGCCGCCCTGTCTCGCTTCGCCCATACTTTTGTCATGCTAAACAAGAGTGGTATTCCCATCCTTCAGACTCTTGAAGTCACTTCCACTACCATCAACAACGTTGTTATTTCTCAATCGATTGAAGAAATCAGCCGGCAGGTAAGAGAAGGGAGAACTTTGGCGGACTCGATGAAAGAAACCGGAAGGTTTACTCCTCTGGTCATCCAGATGGTCGGGGTGGGAGAGACGACAGGAACATTGGATGAGATGCTGATCAGAATAACGGAATATTATGACATCGAACTGGAAAATGCGATTAAAAAAATGACGACTTACATTGAACCTGCCTTGACATTGTTCATGGGGGTAGTGGTTCTGTTTCTGGCACTGGCCGTGTTTTTGCCGTGGTGGAACATGGCAAAACTGTTTAGATAAGCCCCGGAGGGAAGATGTTCAGAAAAATGCACACAGCAGCATTGACCACAGCAAAGATCGTCATTCCCGCGAAACTTGTCCTCGAAGGTATCAATCGGGGAGCGGGAATCCAGATTAGAAACACTGCGTCGGTAGGTGAAAGTAAGACTCCGAACTCTGCACTCCGCATTCCGAACTCTAGAGGATTCACCGTAATCGAACTCATCGCGGTCATAGTCATCATCGGAATCTTAGCTGCCATTGTGCTGCCCAATATCAATTTCGGCACCACCTCCACCACGGTTTCGTCGTGGGGAGCGGCCTATATGATTGCCTCCGATATTCGATATACCCAGGAGTGCGCTATGTCCAGCATGGTCTCCAAAAGTATCAGTTTCACGAACGGTCAATCTGTCTACACATTTCCTGCGACGACCCCTTCCACAAGCAGTCTTGATCCTACAGGTCAATTACCGTCAGGGGCAACGATTGGTGCCACAATCACATTTACATTTAATTCACTTGGAGAACCAGAAGCGGGTGGTGGCAGCTCGGTTACGGTTACCGCAGGAGGAATAACAAGAACGATCACTGTCACGCAATATACAGGAATGGTAAGTATTTCGTGATTAGGCAACATATCCAACACGTAATAAAAATTGTCATTCCCGCGAAGGCGGGAATCCAGAGGTTTTAATGTGAAAACCAAGCAATTCTATGTCTATATGCTTTGTAGCAAACGAAACGGCACTCTTAACATTGGAGTAACATCGGATCTTGTCAAACGAATTTATGAACATAAGAATGATCTTGTCGATGGTTTTACGAAAAAATATGGCATTCATCGCTTTGTCTGGTATGAGACACACGACTCTGCAGAAAGTACAATCACACGGGAAAAACAGATGAAGAAATGGAAAAGAGCATGGAAGCTCAAATTAATCGAACAAAACAACCCAAAATGGAACGATCTCTATGAGAATATCTATAGTTAAAGGAACTGGATTCCTGCCTTCGCAGGAATAACGACGAATATTTGAAGTTATGAATAGAAAAGGTTTTACATTGATCGAAATCATTGTCTTGATCGTTATGGCGGGTATTCTTATTCCAACTATTGTTGTCCCTTTTGCAACTGGAATCCGACAGAGCACAAAACCGGAAATGGTCGCAACAGCAATGTATCTCGCTCATTATAAGATGGAAGAGTTGATGAAATATAATTATTGCCAGGCAAGTTTAAATACCGGCACTTATACAACCCCGGCGCCGTCTATTACTGGATATACGTGGCAATGGACCATCTCTTATGTAACCAATGCTTTTGCCACTTCCGCGACGGATGTCGGCTATAAACAGATTTTGGTGACTGTAACAGACCTACAAGGCAGCACTTATAATGTGTATTCGGTTGTTACGAGATTTTAATAACGAGGAAAAAGCGACAAGACATGGCTGATTATTCCGAAATCCGCAACTCGAAATCCCCCCCACCCTCCGGTGGGAAGAGTGGGAGAAGCGATAGGGGATTCGCCTTGATCGAAATGATCGTTGTGATCGCCATCTTATCCATTGCCGCCGGTATTACGATTAAGTTCCTGGCTGATAGTCTGAGAGTCTATACAATGACAGTCAATCAGAAGACACTCTATGATCAAGCCAAACTATCACTCGAACAGATGTGCAGAGGTATCCGGGATGCACGAAGCATTACAAATACCACAGCCAGTTCTATTACTTTTGTAAGAGACGATGCAACCTATTATGATGTTTCAGGAGAAACGATCGTTTATCAACTCAACGCAGGCGCACTCCAAAAAGTGAAGGCTTCACCAGCTTCAACGAAATCCATGGCCAACAATGTGACTACATTTGCCGTGGCAAACGCGACAAATGAGATCCAGCTTACATTAACACTTAGTCTAACAAGCGGTGAGAATGTGACGTTACAGACAAAGGTCTATCCCAAAAATCTTGTAAAGGACCTAACTTATTTGAACTTCTACTCAAACTGGATGGAGTATTACAGTCCATGAAAAACAGGTGCTTAAATGCAGTAGGGGCAGCCCTCTGCGGTCGCACATTACCAGAAAGGTTCCCCAATTCAGCAGCCAACCGAAGGGCTCCTCTAAAGAGCTTGTCATTGCTGCGAAGGCAGGATTCCATGTCCTTTTTTAAGAACCACATCTGGATTCCCGGTTTCACGGGAGTGGCACAATCGAAATTTAAGGGAAGGTTGGGAGGGATTTTCCTTCTGACAAATTCAAAAGGGGTTTCGGTCATTTTCCTGATTGTTGCCATGCTGTTGATGGTCATTCTTGCCTACGTCTTTTCTTATTTGATCCCCACAAAACAGAAATCCGTGGTCTATCCGATCCAGTCCACCCAGGCTTTCTTCCTTGCTCAATCCGGCGTGGAATTTGCCGTCCGCTTTGCCAAGGATAATGGTTGGACAACGAAGACTTTGCTTAATACGAATTTGGGTGGCGGCGTCACAAGGTCCCTTGGGAGCGGAAGCTTCACTGTCACCTATGCAAGCAGCAATGATACACTGACCTCGGTCGGATACGTCCCCACCAGCACTCAAAGAAGGGAGATTGTTGTCTCCAATTTCAGCAGTTTCACGTATTACTTCGCCTACCATAAGACAATTACGGTACAGGCGAATAAGGTGAGTAATGGCCCCCTTACTAATTTTCCGATGCTTGTAAGTATAACAGACACGAATCTTGAAACCGTCGCAAACGGCGGACATGTCGCGAGTTACAATGCCAGTACCAACGATCCCTGGGATCTTGTCTTCTTCGGTCTGGACGACACCACTTGCGGGGGGGGGGCCGGGAGCTCGCCCTGTAAGCTAAGCCATGAAATTGAATTATATAATTCAGCAACAGGGCAGCTCATTGCATGGGTATTGGTCCCTTCAATTACAAGCACCGCCACCGGTGTCGGCGACACAGTCATTTACATGTATTATGGAAATCCCTGTATGACAGCTTCCACGCAGAATCCCAGCGGGGTATGGGCTAACTACAGTGGGGTGTGGCATAGCGGACAATCAGCCACGCCGCTTACAGACTCCACCGGCAACAATAATCTGGCTACCAATTCCACACAGATCACAGGAGAGATCGGGTACGCACAATCTTACAACGGTACCACGCAACTGGCGAGTAAGACCGCGAATGTCGTGAACATACCTGCAAATAACGCCAATCAGACGATTTCTGTCTGGTTCTACGGGGCTGCCGATAATACCGTGCGGTCTGGAGCCTCGTTTGTCAACCCAAACGGCAACGGTTCCGGCATTCAATTTGGACAGAGGACTGGGGGTACGAATGGGGCAGTGGGGTTCTGGCAGTGGGGTGGCACTTTTTTAGGCGGCACTCAAGCGAGCCCAACGGCCGGTACATGGCATTATATGGTTTATACCTTTGATGGCACGACCCATCGCCCGTATTTTGACGGCACAGCGCTTACTACGGCGACGACGCCGGCTGCACAGACCGGCACTCCCACACAAATTTATTTTTCAACCTACAACAGCACCGCTGAATTTTGGAATGGAGGAATTGATGAAGTACGAATCTCAAACTCGGGCATCGTGCGTTCCGCCGGCTGGATCGCGACCGAATACAGCAACCAGAGCAACCCCGGCAGCCTGGCCACCGCCGGTTTTTATGCAGTGGGGGCCGAGCAAAATAATTGAGGCAGGAGCTCCTTAAGGAGTTACATATGACAGAGACAATCGGTTTAGACATTGGTTCTCATTCGATCAAGTTAATTGGTCTCAAGACGACATCCAAGGGACCGTTCCTGACCTGTTTAGGGATCAAAGAGATTCCTCCTAATACTGACAAAGAGGATGTGAACGCTTTTTCGGAGATCCTCAGAACCCTCATCAAGGAAGTTGGTCTTAAGACAAAGAAGGTGAATCTTGTCGTTTCGGGTTCAGGGGTTCAGATCAAGAGAATCTCCGTTCCCTCTCTCCCCAAAGCCGAATTAAAGGAGGCTGTTCGCTGGGAGATAAAGAATTACGTCCCCTTCCCTGTTGAAACAGCTGAGATTGGTTTCCATGTCCTGAATGAATATGTCGAGGATAACGTTAAGAGAGCGGATCTGATAGCGGTCGCTTGCCCGAGACAACTGATCGACCGAACCCTATCCGTTGCCGAGAGAGCGGGACTCCAACCCACTCATCTCGATGTAGCTCCTTTTGTCCTCTGGAACACGCTGTTAGCCTGGGACCGGATCAAAAGAGACGAAATCGTTGCTTTGATTGACCTCGGAGCCGAAAAAACGGGTGTTTATCTTTTCAAAGATGGGACATTGCTATTCAGCCGGGAAGTCACTCCGGCCGGAGCCGACATTACCAGGGCGATCATGGAGGGAA
>DASPPQ010000214.1:0-4413 GCA_035625415.1 Thermodesulfobacteriota bacterium | reverse complement strand
GAAGGCCATCTTCTTGGCATCCTGATGGACCTCATTAAATTGGAGGCCATATTTCTTCAAGCCCTCCATAACAATATTGCCCATGCCGCTGAAACAAGGGATGTAATCGGTTTGTTCATGCTTGAATAGTTTTAGGACCTTCTCTCTGGAACTCAATCCGTTTTCACCCATGAGGCAACACCTCCTTTCCGCTATTTATGGACAATCTTTGAAAGCTGCTCGGTGAAGTCAGGAAAAAGTTTATTTAAAGGGTACGATCCATCTTTGGGAAGCTCTTTTGTCTCGCTAAAAACCAGTGTTCCCAGAATTGCATTTGCGGTGGCCACAGCCGGGAAGACCCATGGAGCTCCTGAGATGGGACCGTAGAAGATAAAGTCACTCCAGAGGATAGAAGAGATGGCATGGGTGGCCGCATCCAGTCCGATAAAGCCCTCTTTCCCCCACATCTCCCTTGATTGCTTCCACATATAGGTTCCGTTTGCTGAGGCACATCCCGCGGGTAATCCAAATTGTTCTTTCACCATGTAGTTAGCTTGAAGGCACATGGCAGTAGCTGGCAGATTCATGACGGAAGTATCAACTAAGATGTTCTCAATTCCAGCCCCTTCGATGCACTCGAGCAGGCTCTTCAAAGACTTCACCCTGCCCGTTGGCATCTGGTCTTCTTGGTCGAAGACGACCATCACTACGTGCTTGACGCCTAACTCTTTTATTTCTGCCACCTCACTCTTCAAATCCGTGCTCCAGGGGGTGATACTGTTGTAAAGTAATCTATTCATCAACCCTAGTTCAGCAACATATCGCGTCGCTTCAAGTCGGGGTTTAAGCATCCACATATCGATGGCAAAGGGCATATCCGTTACGGAGGCGAAGAAGTCGATATAAGCCTTCATCTCATCCCCTGAGTTGGCGACCATGCTGACGATGGCCGGAATCCCTGTCTCCTTAGAAAGCTTCTCTTGATTGAGGATCGCTTCTTTCGCCGCTTTTTTATCGAACTTCCTCTCCTTCCGACTCTCTACTAACTTATCTCCCTTCTGAAAGAGGGAGGACAGGAGAAGAGTGGGGTTTTCACCCGGTTGCCCGCCCACTTTGATCCTTCCAATCTGACAAACTTTTTGTTCTCTTGAAAATCGAAACATGTCTCCCCCCTTTTCGAAAGAAAGGCGGAGAGGAATCCAGTCCCCCCCCCGCCCCCAGCTCTTCTTAAACCTGAATCGATTTTTGGTATTCTTTCCAAAGGGCATCCGCAAACTCCTTGGGGGCCCTCTTCGCCAGTTCCTGGATCAACTCCTCATAAGTAGGGATGATGCTCTCAAAAACCAGTTCTTTATTGATACAAATGGTGGGGAGCACACGTCCCTTCAACTCCAAGAACTTCCCAATGCCTTCCTTCCCTTTAATGTTCCACTCTTTGTACTCAATCATGTCTTGGACATGCTTGGGGAGGGCGGACACCGCTTCCAGCATATACTGGCAGGCGGCACATTGGTAACTATCTAAAGTCAGCACATCGACGACTACTTTATTAGCCATGAAATCTCCCTCCTTTCTTTTAGAATTAAACCTCTATGAGATGACATTTTCTCACCTCATCAGAGGGATATGAAACCTTTCGGAACGGTTGTCGGATACTTTGCATAGAATTGTTCATACCATGCCTTCGCCTCAAGAGCTTTATCCACGTTCTCAACTGGAACGTCGTAGGGCATGTCTCAGCCAGGGGCAAACGTATATCCCGTCAGTCCCCCCGCAGCCAAACTCACAATGGCATCTTCCTTCGGGTTCACGATTCCCAGGGAAAGAGCCAAAGTAAGCTTCAGGTTTCCGCCGAACCCTTTGCCATATTTTAGGGCCAAATCCCGCACATAGTTCAAATTGAGTTGCTCGTCGATGGCAAACCCATCCGTTCCTACCTTGCATACTTCCTCAAGCACCTTGGTAGCATCTCCGCAGATGAAGAAGCTTGAGGTGCGGCCTGCATCACGAATCACTTTGATGGCCTCCTGGCATGCAGGTGTGACAAACTCAGCGAAGGTCTCCGGTTTGATCTGGGAAGCCACAGGATCAACAATAGCAATGATTTCACATCCGATATCCCGATAGATTCTTGCCGATTCTGCTCCCACCCTCCCTGCAAAATCGATGATCTCCTTGGCGAGGGGTTTATTCTTATAAATATCGGTGAAGATTTTCACCCCTCGGAGATGTGAGGCTAAGGTGAGAGGGCCACAGAAGAGACCCATCAGAACCCAGTCACCCTTTTTGGCCATCACTTTCTTTCCAGCCTCTACAATGACAGGCCAACGGCCATCAGTGGCTTTTGGGATCTTTAGGTTGGCGTCTTTCAACGACTTATCCTGCAATGGATGGCCAACGACACTCGGCGGGTTATCTTCGACCCACTTGGCCTGACACCCCATGGACATGGCCTCTACATTTAGATCAAAGACCAGAGGGACGCCGTCTGCCTTGTATCGTTCGGCTGCATACAAAACTCCCTTGGCAATGAGATTAGGATCCTGGAAGAATTTGTCCGCCTTCTCGCCAATGAGATAGGCCGCATGGACACCTGCATAGGGAACCCAGGGAGCTCTTTCAGTGCGCTTTCCCCGATATGCATCAATCAACAATTGTTTGGCCATTAAATTCCCTCCCTTCTTTAATATTCCCTTGAAGAATTGACCCTTCTTCTCAGGGTCTGTTTATCCCAACCTTTCTGACCCAGCCTCCTCCTGGGAGTCTTTTTGGTTGCGGGCAAACTAGTGCTCCTTCACTCGGTGAAAATAGTTGAAATAGACGCACTCATGACAGGGAATATCGGAAAACTTTCCTTTTCCTCTGTCCCAACAGGAATGGTCACGATGTATGAATAACTCGCAATTCTCTCGAACTTCAGATGGACAACCTTTGATGACCCAACACGGGGCAATGGCCAACACTGAACTGAGAGTCTTCAAAGTATAACCATCCTGATGGACCAAACGCATCAAGCAACTAACCCATTGGATATCATTTCCTGAATAAATCCTTCTGTTATTCTTTGGGTTTCGCTGAGGTTTGATAAGATCGAGTTTTTCATATTTCAGCAGAGTTCTTGGATGGATTTTCAAGATCTTGGAGACCTCACTAATTGAGTACAGTGGGTCAATTCCGAGTTGAAAGATTTTTTTTTCGCTCAAGGCGGTCACCTCCATTTAGGGAGGTAATTCAACATCAGTAATCAACTAATAGGGACGGTAAGAAGTGATCAACGTTGCTTTGGAATTCGAGGAAACATCGCCATCGGAGGACCCCACCCTTTTTACATCGTTTTTGAAGGCCTGCGATTAGAATAATCTCTTGGAATTGGTATTCTTTGGATAAACTACAGGATTACGCTTGATATAATTTTACAATAACTTAAGCTTATACAAATTTGTATATGGTTGTCAAGAGGAAAGAATTCACATGGTGCATTTACACATAACGGCTCGATATTTAAGGGAAAAATTTAAGACCTCACTTTGCTAGGATCGTCTCTATAATTCTTGCAATCCTATGGGGGTGGTTCATTGACGGGAGAACTCCGGACTTCTTCGACTCACGGGTGGGGGACTGTGTTTAATGGGTGTCGCTATATCAATGTATTGGCCAAGGTTATGAAAGACTTGAGGCGTCATTGAGTCCCAGCCTGCCCCGTCTCATTTTGAAGACGTCTCATCATGTCTTATTCTTTCGCGTTTTTCCAATGTCAGGAGTTTAATGGCCAATGGCAGGGTAATAGGTTTGATATAGGTTTCAATTTCTTGCTCAAAGTTCTTAAGGGCTGACACAAGAGACTCCCCTTACTTTAACGCTGCTTTGGAAGTTCGCAAAGCTCGATCAGGACGCCACTCGAGGATTTGGGGTGGACGAAAGCGACTCTTGTGTTGTGAGCCCCCGGTCTTGGCTTCTGATCAATCAGCGCCGTTCCTTTCTCGAGATGCGCCTTCACCTCTGCTTCCACATCTTCCACCTCAAAACAGATGTGATGTATTCCCGGGCCTTTGCTTTCCAAGAATTTCACGAGAGGAGAATCCGGGTCGGCAGGCTGAACCAATTCAATATTGGACTCCCCAATCTTGAGAAATCCCACCCTCGTCTTCTGGGCGGTAACCACCTCCACGCCTGAGAGAGTTAGGCCCAAGACATTCTGGTAGAACTTCGCTGCCTCCTCGATGTTATTCACGGCAATGGCAACGTGATTGATCTTTTTGAGCATTGTTTTTCTCCTTATCCCCTCATGTAGTTTTTACATTTTCTTTGATGTATTTAATAATGTCTTCTGTGGAGGCGCCGGGTTGAAAAATCTCCCGGATTCCAGCTTTTCTCAGACCTGGAATGTCATCGAACGGGATGATTCCCCCCCCAAAAACGAGGACATCTTCCGCT
>DASPPQ010000213.1:0-5172 GCA_035625415.1 Thermodesulfobacteriota bacterium | reverse complement strand
CAGAAGTTATCTGACCACGGGATAAAGACACTAAGTTTCTCTTCACGCTATAAACACAAACTGGTCCGTTTAGAGGATTTACACGGAAAGGAATAAAAAGCGAGGCGTGGCTTTCTTAAATGTTAATGAAAGACAGAAACTGGGGTGACTTTAAAACGGCGGTAGATTGAGAAGGCAACCCGAAAGCCTTTCAGAGGAGGAACGAAGATGAGTGAAAAGACGAACGGGGTTTATGTAGGAAAAGTTAAGTGGTTTAACGAACACAGAGGGTATGGGTGGATCGCAACGGAAGAGCGAGGAGATTTCTATTTCCACGCTACAGGCCTATCTAGGGTTGACGAACCACTACTTAAGACAGGTGAACTTGTAATCTTTACAACTGTGTCTAGCCCAAAGGGAATCCGAGCTATAAACATACAGAGGGTTACCCTGGCAGACTTAAGAGGAGCGAACAACCATGACCACGAACGAAACAGAAAATAATGCAGTAGAAGTACCGGTTAGTGAACAGCCTACCGAAGACACATTTCAATTCGACGATTCATTCGAAGAGAGACTTCTAGCCTTTCTGGTTAGGGACTACGCCTTCTTCCAGAGAAACAATCTAGTCAAAGAGATATACTTTCAAAATCAGATCCGTAGGGATATCTACAGGCTTGCAAGGAACTACTCGGAGAAGTACAGCCAGCCTCCAACTATCGACGTTCTTAAGAACGAGATTCAGAGATTCTTTTACGAGAAGAAAAAGAAGGATACTGATATCGAATACTTTGAAGTGGCCGGGGATCTTTACAAGGTAGATCTCACTACCGCAGAGAAGTACACGGAAGACATTACACTATCCTTTGCCCAGAACCGAGAGATGAAAAAGGTGATATTGGAAAGTGCCAAGCTGGTAGGCTCGAAGAAAGACCTTAGCCCAATACTTGAAAAAGTAACAAAAGTCCTTGAGATGAAGAAGAAAGTGACCCCAGAAATTAGAACTTGTGACGATGTGGATGAAACTCAAGGGAGTGAAGAAGAGGACTGGGTTGCAAGAGGTCTTATTGCCAAAAATGATATTAACATTTGGTATGCACCCCCTGGCATTGGCAAATCCCATCTGCAGTGGGTTGTTGGTAATGCTATAAATGATGGCAAAGAGTGTCTTGGAATTGACATTACTCAGTCCCCGGCGACTTACCTTGACCTTGAAAACACAGAGGATGTTAGAAGGCACATCAAACGGCTATTCGGTGGTGGGAAGATGAGGTTGATTACCTTAAGGAAAGAAGATGCTGAAATACCTAACATTGATTCCGAACCAGAGGAGTTCGAGAAATTTATACTCACACTCCCCAAAGGTGCGGTCTTTATCGACACGTTCCCAATGATCACTGAACAAACAAAGTTTGCGGAGAGTAAGTGGGAGGTAGGGCCAATGTTTAAGACACTTCGTCGTCTCTGTGAGAAGTACGGTTACACTTTTGTTCTAATATTTCACAGTCTCAAGGGAGATCCGACAACAATAAAAGCCCCGCAGGAGGTTCTTGGAAGGGCTGGGCATGTACTTCAGATATTCGAGGTTTCAGAAGTCGGGGTTACCAAAGAGAAGGAAGAAAGTGACATCATAAATCCAAACAAGCCAAAGACCCTGTTTGTAGGAACCCAAGCTTCTATCAAAACTAGACACAAGAAATACGCGTACTGGTTACAGGCAGATTTCAATGAGGAATCGGAGGAAAAGGGATTCAAACGTATTAACCCCAATGTGTCTAGTCTTTTACAGGTCCGTGAGCTATGCGTTGAATATATATTGAAGAAAGAGGGAGATAGGGGAGAACCAGAAATTTCAGATTGCCCAGGACGAACGGAGTTTATTGGTCTGATAAGAACATCTGAAATAGTGAAAAGCAAAGCCCAAGCATCCAGGCTTCTTGAACTGGCTATAACTGAAAAATATTTGGCAAAAGATAAGGTTCTCCGGGGTAAGAGTTGGACAGAATACATTTATCCTTTACCCTTGAAAGAGGAAACTGGGGATTTTGGCCTCGATTCAGAATCGTAAACTTCTAACGATTTTGTGGTGCTTAAAAAACGTTCTGTGGAAAAGGACATGCTGAAATGACCAGGTATTTTAAATCATTAAAGTCTAACGATTTTAGTCAGAAATCAAAATCGTAAAAAATCGTAAGAAAAGTCATAAAGTAACGATTTTAGTCTTTTTATATCTTTAGATATAAAATCGTTAATGACCGACGGGAAAGGAGTAAAGCAGAAGTCCCAGTGATAGATTAAATCTGCCCTGACCAGCACTTGAGTTGACGGACACTGTCAATATAGCCCTTCTTGCAGCTTCCACCTACGAATCTACAATAGCAGGTTAACTTTTTAGTCGATGATTACCGAAGGAAATAAACAAAAAAGGCAGAGCCGCATGGCCCTGCCAGTAATAAAGGAAAAGTTAGTCAGGAATGGTCATGGAGCCTGCGGCGACCAGAAAGGACCTGTTTTGCCTATCTCTACGAGGGCTGCCACGACCTCAGCTCGATACTCCATAACGTGGGAAACATAAGTGGGGTCCAAGCGCCTGGTAAAAAAATTACCCGAAAAAAGTTTAAGCAAAGCTGACATTTCAAGGATACCTTCTTCGGTGCCTGGTTTGAAACCGCTCCAGTTACGGACGTGCTCTTCCGACCGGAAGAGGTTCATGGTACTTCAGCTATAAGCAATGTCTTTCCTCCATTCCCGCAGAGGTACAGACGTGTACCCCACCCAACGTTTAGGTTCGGTACTCCTTATTGCCCCATCTTTCATCTCCACTCGAATTGGTTTTCCACAATCAAGACACGGAGCATCAATCTGTACTATTTTTCCTTTGAAGAGCCAGCTGACCGCTAGCGACTCAAACCCTCACTGACCAAACCACTTCTGTTTTCCTCCGATTGTGATCCTGTACTGGTTAGGGAGATTGTTGAAAGGGGCAAAGGAAGAGATAAGGTCTGTATTCGGAAATAGCCAACCAGGAATTCCTGCTCCAAAGAGATCATGGAGGGCTTTACGACCTTCTTCCACGGAAACGCCCAACTCAGCGGCAATTTCCGTATAAAAAGGCGCTTGGCCAGTCTCCGTCATACGTCTCAGGATGAAATTATAGGTTCTATCCAACTGGCTCAATTCGCTCATTTGCACCGACCTCCTTTCACACATCAACCTGATGAAACGGAAGTTATCCTCCCTTTGCTCACGGCAGCTTATATTGGCCCTTGTTTCTAGAGTAGCCCTGGATGGTTCCTTCGGCAGCGGGCCGCACATCAATTCTCGTAAACTCGCCGCTGCCCTGTATGCCGACGAATTTTCCTGTGCCACCGACGATGGTATAAGTCCCCTTGGCAATGCCTCCCAGTTTGCCAGCGGCTTTATAAGTTGCGAATACTTGGTCTCCGTTTGGACTTGTATTGACGCAGAAACCGCTCTCATCATTGTACTCGCCTTTCACGGCATGGAGTGCGCCCAGACAGCGGAGTGATGAATTGTGAGCTAAATCTTTATCGGTGTCGCCGATCGTTACGCCCATAACTTCGTAAGTCATTTGAACACGCTCTTGTCCCATGGGTAGGACCTTGAACGTGACGTTGTAGGCGTGGGTGAATGATTGGGAACCCTCTTTTGGAATTTGTGCCTTGGCCTCCATTCCAAAAGCAACTAAAATGACCAAACTCAAAACCAACGCTAATACGATCTTCTTCATAATCCATCCCCCTTTCTTTTAATCCCGATTGTCAGGACAGGATTTCTGAGTAGAATTAAAAGGACCCCTAACGCATTAAAAAATTTTAAAAATTAAAAGGCTCCAAAGAGATATTGAAATCCCTTGGAGCCTATCGTATGGGCATCTTCTGAAAACTTCCTTTCATAACTTTCTCCAGATGAGCACCCTATAGCAAAAATATAGAGGAACAATATCTGCGACTTTTTCTTGATCGGGATTAAACTCGTAATGGAATTTTTTTCTGGAAGGCCCTTAAAATATCCTAAGAGGTCAGATAGGGATAGAGAGTTAAATTTTCGATGGGAACTTATAATTTTAGAGGAGATTTTAAAGGTCTTTCTCCATCCATCACCCCCTTTGGAAAGAGAAAGTTTTGTTAAGGTTTGTACCCCTACTAATACACAGATCGAATCCTTTGTCAATGCCAAAATGAGGTTGTGAAAATTATCTTTTAAGGATTACCGTTTGAAATCTGGTACACCGATATGGATTCTCGACTTGTTGACTTCAGGAAGGAAGGGTGGGAAAGACGAAGGAAGGGGCGATTGAATCAATCCCCCCTATCTCATCAAACAAGAGTATTTATCCCATCGGGTTGGATAATGGAATTGTTCACATCTGATAGTATTGAAAACTTATGCAGTTAAACAGCCTCTGTTTATACGAGCTTGCTCTAAAGTTGAACCATCAGAAGGCAAGAGCCTCGTCAACAGTAATTTTGACAACATGATTTACTTTCATATTTTTACCAGCATATTCCTTAGTCAATTGATCAAATAGATCTCCTGAGATCATTATCTCTGCTCTACCCCAGATTCGACAACCCTTGCGGGTAGCTGGGTTAAGACAAATGACAGCTACCTGGGGATTCCCTTTCAGATTGGTAATCGTCTGGGGCGAACGAATATCAGCAAAAAGCAGATGTTCATCGTCAATAACTCTAAGAGAACCTTTAGCTGAAACATTCGGCTTACCGGCTTTGTTAACGGTAGCAACAATCCCTGGGGAACAATCAGCCACTGCATTCTTAACTTCTTGTGACATCTTCATAATGACCTCCCACTAAAGAAAATTGTTTTGATGAACTGGCTTCCTACTTCGAGCATTTCTAAATCTTTTTGAAATCATTATATATAGAATAGCAGAAATAAGCAATCTTGCTTCCACTCCTACATTATCTCAGTCCCATTTTAGATCCCATTCCATTCAGCCACAAATTTAAGAAGTGCATTGTTCTGAGCAACGAATTATCTCCCCTATGCCGTTAAAAAAACAATCACCCGTAACCAGTGGAGCGACCCCAAAGACATTCAAATGCTCCCAACCATTCACCCCACCGTGATTATCTTTTTGAGGATTATCAATCGAAATCTGGTATAAGCAGTTGAATACTTGCCTTGGCGATTACAAGGAAGCAACAC
>DASPPQ010000212.1:0-7807 GCA_035625415.1 Thermodesulfobacteriota bacterium | reverse complement strand
AGGGCAAGGCTGTCTTTCGAGAGAGAATCCAGCGGAAACTTGCTGGGGAGGCCATTAATGATTCCGTGGAATACAAGTCAAGAACGAAAGACGGACGGGAAGTCTACGGCGTCCTGAACATGACCTTTACATACAAAGATGAAAAACCTGAAGGGGCAGTGGTGGTTGCTCACGACATTACCGAGCGCAAACGCATGGAGGAGGCGTTGCGAGAGGCGTTTGAGCGCACGGCCTGGCTTGCGCGTTTTCCTGAGCAGAATCCTAATCCCATCGTTCGAGCGTCTGCGGATGGGACTGTTCTTTACTGCAACCCGGCCTGCACAAAGCATCACGGATGGAAGTGTGAGGTCGAACAGGTTCTGCCGAAGGAATTACTTCCACTGATTAGCCGGGCAATGAGTAAAGGAAGCATACAGGAGGACGTACAACTGGACGGTAGAGTCTACATCATCTGGGTTGAGCCATTTCCAGGAGAAGGCTACGCCAACGTCTATGGACGCGATATCACCGAGCGCAAGCGGTCCGAGGAGGCGCTGCGCGAAAGAGAGAAAAGGCTTGTAGCCGACCTGGAGGCCATGACAAGGCTGCAGAAAATCGGGACGCTATTCGTGAGTGAAGGCAACTTGGAGTCGGTCCTTGGAGAGATTGTCGAAGCGGCGATTGCCATTTCCGGTGCCGACTTTGGCAACCTTCAGCTCTTGAACCCTGAGTCATCGGACCTTCATATTGCCGCTCAGCGCGGGTTCCCGACGTGGTGGCTTGACTCCTGGAAAAGAGCTGCTAAGGGCCAGGGGACTTGCGGTACGGCGCTTGAACGCGGGGAGCGCGTCATCGTTGAGGACGTTCAGCAAAGCCCGATCTTCGTCGGTACGCCTGCCCTTGAAATTCAGCTCAAGGCTGGCGTGCGAGCGGTTCAATCCACGCCTCTCGTGAGCCGGTCGGGAAAACCTCTTGGCATGTTTTCAACGCACTACAAGACACCGCATCGACCGGACGATCGCGCACTGCGGCTGCTGGATCTGCTTGCCCGCCAGGCGGCGGATATTATCGAGCGTGCGCAAGCCGAGGAGGCGTTGCGGCAGAGCGGGGAGCGACTGCGGTTGGCACAACAAGCAGCACAGGTCGGCACGTTCGAATGGAACCTCCAAACCGACCGCGACGTTTGGACGGCGGAACTGGAAACCATCTATGGACTGCGACTGGGCGAATTCGCCCAAACAGGAGCGGCCTGGGCGCAGTTGATACATCCGGAGGACCGGGCGAACACGTTGCGGTTGTCGCAGCAATCCATCCAAAACGGTGAACTCACGACCGGTGAATGGCGCGTGGTCTGGCCGGACGGCAGCGTGCACTGGCTGGCGGGCCGGTGGCAGGTGCTCAAGGACACGAGCGGTCAGCCGCTGCGTATGTCCGGCGTGAACATGGACATCACGGAGCGCAAGCGGATGGAGGAGGAACTCCGTAGGTCGCGTGATGAGTTAGAGATGCGAGTTCAGGAACGGACCGAAGAGTTGGAGACAATCAATGAAGAATCGAGGGCCGAAAATGAAGAACGTCTAAGGATAGAAATTGAATTACGAGAATCGGAAAATCGCCTTCGGGAGCTCTCCTCGGCACTCCTTAATGCTCAGGAGAAAGAAAGAAAGGTGATTGCCCAGGAAATCCACGACAGTATGGGAGCCTCCTTGGCTGCCACTAAATTCAAGGTGGAAACCGCGCTCAAGGAAATGGGTAATGACAATCCTCAAACAAAGGCTGCCTTGGAAAGTGTCATTCCCATCATTCAGGAAACAATCGAAGAAGCCCGAAGAATCCAGATGTCTCTTAGGCCTTCCATGCTGGATGATCTCGGGATTCTGGCGACCATCAACTGGTTCTCCCGACAATATGAGTCAGTTTATCCTGGTATCCATCTTAAAAAGGAAATTGATATTCAGGAACATGAAGTACCTGGGCACCTGAAGATAGTGATTTACAGGGTCTTACAGGAAGCCTTGAACAATATCGCCAAACACAGCAAGGCATTGGTGGTGGTTCTTTACTTACGTAAAGCCAAACAGGCGATACAGCTGGTAATCCGGGATAGTGGTCAGGGGTTCGATCTGGAAGAGGTATCTTCTCGGAAAGGCAGTGCCAAGGGGTTGGGGCTTGACAGCATGAGGGAGAGAGCCGAGCTATCGGGAGGATTCTTTTCAATCGAGTCGAGAAAGGGAGCAGGAACAGTAATCCGGGCGACGTGGCCGTTGAATAGCTAATCTTTTCTTTAAGAAGGAGAGAGTGAAGATGTTTAGGACGATGCTCGTTGAGGATAACCTCGATTGAGAAGATTGTTCCGTTTGTAAAGTCAGCGTCGTCAAAAAAAGGGTTTAATGGAGGTGGACCAGCGATCAATCCTGCCCAAGGATGCATTGCCTCACTCACTTTCAATTGGTAATCTTCATTGACCTCGCCCTGAGGACTTGTCGTGAAACGCTTGTCCCGAAATCTCTTTCAATTTGAGTCTTAAGTTTTTTAAAGGGAAACTCTCTGTCCATAGAATGGGGCATTATGGATCGTTTTCGTAAATGATCCGGTTCAAAAAAAGGGAGGCTAAAGCCTCCCCTACCCTCAAAGTCAAGTGAACCTCTAGACTCATGTTTTTCTGCTTTTTGATATCCTCCAGAATTCTCTTGGAGTGATGATGAGAATTATTCTCATGACATTTCTTTAAAGACATCTTCGTCTGTAAGGATGCCCTGAGCCTCTGCAAAAGGGAGAACCATATTTCTAAGCTTTCGGAACCGATAGATAGCAATATATCTCTGCAACGATCCTCTAACGAGATCGCTGATGGGTTTTCTTTCTGCTCTGCTTATCTCTTGGAGTTCCTCTTTTAACTTGTTAGGAATTCTGACGGTCAAGGTCTGACTCATATTCAATCTCCTTTGTATTACAAAGTAACAGAAACGAAGTGGGCTGCCAATTCCATTAAGGCTGCTCAGAAAATGCCTTTCTTAAATCCCTCCCCACCTCCCTTTACGAAAGGGAGGAGTCCCCTCCCCCTTTGCGTCATTTCCCTGCCGGAGGCAGGCAAAAGGGGGAAAGAAGGGGATTTTCATGGTTTGCGGGTGACAAACCCGTCATGTAAAATTTCGTAGAAAAACGGATAATCAGGTGAGTTTTGAGAAGTCGGCGATTCGGAGGAAGAGTTTTCCGATCTCGTCGAGGAGGGCAAGGCGATTATTCCGGATTTTCTCGTCTTCAACCATCACCATGACCCCATCAAAGAATGCGTCGATCGGTTTCTTCATCTGAACCATCTCCATGAGCGCAGCAGGATAGTCTCTTTTGTTGAGATGAAGACCGATTTTTTCTTTCGCCTTGACAAACGATTGATAGAGGTTCTGTTCAGCAGGTTCAGTAAAGAGGGACGGGTTGACCTCTCTTTTTGGAGGAGACCCTTTCAGGATATTCATCGCCCTTTTAAAAGCAACAACAATCGACTCAAAGTCCTTCCACTCCCTTGCCTTCCTTATGGCATCGATTCTTCCCTGAACATCAAACAACTCATCGAATGAAACGGAGAGCACAGCATCGGTCACGTCAAAAGGGTACTCCTTATCCAATAAGAAGTTTTGATAACGGACTCGAAAGAAATCCAGAACCTCTTCTTTTACCTGTTCAGCCGGCCGCTCCATCTTTTCTTTTAACTGTCTTTCGCTTTCTTCAACCAATCCCCTTAAAGAAAGGGAGTACTTTTTCTCAAGGATGATCCGGATGATGCCCAGGGCCTGTCGCCTTAGCCCAAAAGGATCGGCCGTTCCCGTGGGAACGAGACCCACTCCAAAGCAACCCACGATGGTATCCATTTTGTCCGCAACGCTGACGATATCCCCGACGGGACCGGAGGGCAAGCGGTCTCCTGCAAAACCAGGCAGGTAGTGCTCATAAATTGCTTCTGCGACCTCGGGCCTTTCCTTAGACAAACGGGCGTACTCCCTTCCAACGATCCCCTGTAGTTTTGGAAACTCGCCTACCATTCCGGTCACCAAATCGGCTTTGCATAAGTGAGAGGCTCTCTCGACTCTCTCTCGCAGCCCGGGATCGATTCGTTCCGTCATCCACAAGGCCAACTGCTTAAAGCGCATCACCTTTTCGTAAGAAGTCCCCAGCTTTGCCTGGAAAACGACCTTCTTCAATTGCTCTACTCTTTTGTCGAGAGGAACTTTCAGGTCATCCTCAAAGAAGAAAACCGCATCAGAGAGTCTTGCCTTGAGGACTTTTTCATTTCCCTTCACCACGATTTCCCGGTTCTTGGGTTGAATATTGCTGATGCAGACAAAGTGGGGAAGCAATTGCCCATGATCATCCGCCACGGGGAAATATCGCTGATGCTCCTTCATCGAATGGATGAGAATCTCCTTGGGAAGCGAAAGAAATCCGCTGTCAAAGGCTCCGCACAAGGCGACAGGATATTCGACGAGAAAATTGACTTCCTTGAGGAGATCCTCGTCCCTAAGAACTCTCCCCGAAACCCCGGCCCCTTCTCGAATCATCTCATCCTCAATTTTCTTTTTCCGCTTCAAAGGGTCAACGATCACAGAAGCTCCATTTGTCTCATGAAGATAGGACTCGAAATCCTTAACGGCGATAGGGCCAGGATGCATGAAACGATGGCCGTACGTGATCTTCCCGCTTAGGATATTACCCACTTCGAAGGGGACCACCTCTCCTCCGAAGAGCGCTAATATCCAGTGAATAGGTCTGGCAAAATGAATCGCGACATCCGCCCATTTCATCGACTTCTGAAAGGGAATGGAGAGGATCCATTTCGGAAGGAGGGAAGAAAGGAGCTCAGGGGTTGGCTTTCCTGACTCCTTTTTGACAGCGCAGGCGTACTCCCCTTTCTCTGTTTGAATGATCGTCAAGGACTCGACAGGGACGGACTGACTCTTTGCAAAACCAATGGCTGCTTTGGTGGGGTTGCCTTTCGAATCGAAGGCGGCTTGTTTCGAAGGGCCTATCTTTTTTATCTCCTCGTCTCTCTGATTTTCTGAAACAGACTCAATCACCAGGACAAGGCGTCTTGGGGTCCCAAGGGTCCTGACTCCGTTGAAGTCGATCCGGCTGGTCTCCAATTCTCTTTTAGCGAGGGACTCCAGATCCGTCAGGGCTTGCGGAACAAAACCGGCCGGGATCTCCTCTGTCCCAATTTCTAAAAGAAGTTCCTTCGTTTTCATATGTCGTGATCCGTGCCCTGCCTACCAGCAGGCAGGGGTGATTCGTGTCCGAGTTTCCTGTCTGAATTCCAGTGCGTCTGACATTTCTTTACTTAATTCCTCAAGACGTCATTCCCGCGAAGGCGGGAATCCAGTTCAGAAACACTGGATTCTGGTTCAAGCCCGGAATGACAAACAAAGAAAAAAACTCATCGGCAGTACCTGCCTGCCGGTAGGCAAGAATGCCGACGCTACATTTTTATTTATTTTTCAACAGCGGAAACCCCATCTCTTCTCTCTGTTTGAGATACCCTTCTGCGCAGAGCCTTGCCAATGTCCTCACTCTCAAGATGTACCCTACCCGCTCGGTCACGCTAATCGCACCCCGCGCATCGAGGAGGTTGAAGATATGGGAAGTCTTCAGGCAATAATCGTAGGCCGGAAGGACTAACCCTTTTTCGACCATCCTCTTCGCCTCTTGCTCAAACATCTCAAAGAGGCGGAAAAGCATCTCGACATTGGCCTCCTCGAAATTATACCGGGAGAATTCCACCTCCCCCCGGTGATGGATGTCGCCATACTTTATCCCCTTCGACCATTCCAAATCGTAGACGTTATCCACCCCCTGCAGATGCATGGCGATTCTTTCAATGCCATACGTGATCTCTACCGGGATGGGGCCCAGTTCGATGCCGCCGGCCTGCTGGAAATAAGTGAATTGGGTGATTTCCATCCCATCCAACCAGACCTCCCAACCTAACCCCCATGCACCCAGCGTGGGAGATTCCCAATCATCCTCGACGAACCGAATATCGTGATCGAGGGGGTCGATCCCAAAAGAGCTTAAGCTCCTGAGATAAATCTCCTGAATGTCGAAAGGGGAAGGCTTCATGATGACCTGGTATTGATAGTAGTGCTGAAGCCGATTTGGATTCTCACCGTAGCGACCATCGGTGGGACGCCGAGAAGGTTCAACATAGGCCACTCTCCAGGGTTCGGGACCTAGGGACCTTAGAAAGGTAGCGGGATGGAACGTTCCGGCACCGACTTCCGTATCGTAGGGTTGTTGAATCACACACCCTTGATCCGCCCAGAATCGCTCCAACGCAAAAATCAGCTCTTGGAAATTCATCACTTTTCCTTACCTTGCAAATTTCTCATGGCCCTCCGCTTTTTTTTCACGAATCATAAAAACCAGTAATCCCCCCTTGCCCCCTTTTAGCAAAGGGGGGATGCCTGCCCGCCGGTAGGCCGGGGGGGGGTTGCCGCTCCGTTCAGGAGAAGGGTTTAGCACTTTTAATTCTTGAATGTCAACCCTATGATTAATCATAAATTCGAAATTTGAATATCGGGCGAAGCGTCCGTCTCGGACCAACTCGAAACAAATCCTAATTTCAAATTTCGAAATTCCAAACTATTTCTATTTGTTTAGGTCATTTGCATTTTGAGCATTCGTATTTGTTTCGAATTTCGTGCTTCGTATTTCGATACTATTTCTCGTTCCGTCCTTCCTGAAAGGCACCGTGGAAATCTCTCTTATTGCCTTGAGTGACTTCAACTCCTTCCCCAATTGATAGCTGATAAATTTTGGGAGAAGCTCTCGACTTTCGGATAGCGCCTGAAGAGTAAACCTCAACCTTTCAACTCTGGGCAACTCCGTCTGGGAGATTTTTTCTATTAATCTGGCTGTCCCCAAGGAGAGAGGGATAAGATTGTTCCGCATCTTCGAACATGATTCACATACCAAAGCCCCTCTCTCAAGCGAGAAAAAGACAACGGGAATCTCTTTTAAACCCTCCCAATCTTTTTTACAGAGATCACATCTCCTCATATTGGGCCGATAACCGAAAAGAGAGAGCATCCGGATCTCGAATATCCTTAATTGTTCCTCCTGAAGATTCGCCTCTTCCAGACTCGACAAAAAAGAGAGAAGGAGCTCAAAGGCCTGCCGGTTCGCTTCCCGCTCTCCGGCCATCTCGTTCACCAGCTCCAAATAATAGTTCCCATAAAGGATCTTCTTGAGGTCTTCTTTGATCTTTGGAAAAGAGTGGAGGATATCACAGCTCTCAGCCCTCACCAGCCCCAGCCCCTCCTTGTCGAAAAAGAAGAGGCGAAGGTGAGAAAAGAGGCCAAGGGCGTTTTGAAATCGCTTCCTGCTCCTCCTCGCCCCCTTTGCAATACCCTTCAGCTTTCCAAAATCTTTGGTAAAGAAGGTGATGATTTTATCGGATTCACCGTAGTTAAGAGAGCGAATGACGATGGCGTTGGTCGTGAAAAGAGGCATAAGAGATCCGGTATCAAAATGTCAAATGCCAAAGCTCCAAGTTCAAATAAAATCCAAAGTTCAAATGAGATGCCGAAACAAGTTCGGCATAATAAGGATGTCATTCTGAACTCGCTTCAGAATCCCTTTTTGAAATTTGACATTCATTTGGCATTTGGATTTTGACATTTGAACTTTTCAACTATTTGGGTCCCTTTCCACCCCGTGCAGGGGCGGAGGGCTCCTGCATCTTGATGACTTCTGTCCCGGGTGGGATGGTAAATTGGAAGAAGGCGTTGGGGAGCCCTACGTTGGTCTGGACGTCGATAAAACGGGTTTGAGTTAA
>DASPPQ010000211.1:0-23119 GCA_035625415.1 Thermodesulfobacteriota bacterium | reverse complement strand
AGAGGGCTGGAGCGGGTGTCCGTCGCGAGTTCCAGGCTCGCGCCCAGGCAGGAAGATCCCAAAGTCGAGCAAATCTGCCACTTTGCTGTGCCTTCGGCTCCGACGAAAGTCAAACCGGCACTGGTGAACCCTCAAGATCTCAAAGTGGTGAAGGAGGAAAAACCAGATCGGCACTTTGCTTCATCAATTTTTTGAAATGGTATATATTACAAATCGCTGAGAAGTAGTGTCAAAACCCTGGGGTTCTGAGGATGACGGGTAAAGAAGAAACATTAAAGGAAGGTGTTAGCCGTCGTATTGCAGTAATTGGTGCAGGAGCCGTTGGCAGTGCGTTAGGCGCGCTCCTTCATCGTGCCGGCGAGAATGCAGTCCTTATTGCTCGTCCGGCGCATATTGCGGCAATCCGCCAGCATGGCCTTCGGGTTGATGGAGATACGGGAAACTTCATTGCCCCGGTCGAGGCGGCTGAGACTCTTAATTTCCGGCCTGACCTGGCCCTCCTGACGGTTAAGACACAGGACGTGATTGCTGCCGTAAAAGCCAATCAGGCCTTCTTAATGGATGTACCAGTAGTTACATTCCAGAACGGCATACGCAGCGATGAGTTGGTTGCAGGCATTCTGCCCCGAGAGCAGATTCTCAGCGCAGTAGTGCTTATGCACGTTACCTACTCGTTACCGGGTAAAGTAATCGTGGTCTACCGGGGAAAATTGATCCTTGGCCGTCCGTATGGCCTAAGAGACAGTAAACTCGAAGAAGTCGCCCATATACTCAACCAGATAGTTCCGACTCGCGTAACGGACAATATACAAGGAGCCCACTGGCTTAAGCTCATCGTTAACCTTAACAATGCACTGCCGGCAATAACTAATCTTACCATGAGTCAGGTCTACGCGGACAAAACTCTACGCAACTTGGCCGTTGGTCTCATGCGCGAGGGACTACGGGTTATCGATCGAGGGAACATCCGGCTGGAATCGTTACTGGAAGTCTCAATCGGTTTAACCAAGCTCATAAACTGGATGCCGTCGGGCATAGCCGGGCGCATCGCTGCTGCGAAGGTTCGCCGGCTGACCACCGTGTGGCCTTTGTGGGGCTCAACACTGCAAAGTATCCAACGTGGTCGTCCTACGGAGATAGACTACCTGAATGGCGAAATCATGGAATTGGGGAAGCGCTACGGGGAGGATACGCCATTGAATACCAAGATAGTGGAGCTGGTGCATCAGGTAGAGCGTACAGGACAATTTCTTTCAGTGGACGAAATCCGCCAAGCTTTTGAACAATAATAAGAGCAGATCGAGCGATGTCATAGTGTTGTGTCTCAGAAAAAGGTTTACGTAATTTGTCATTCCGGACTTGATCCGGAATCCTGTATTTCCGGTCTGGATTCCCGCTTTTGCGGGAATGGCAGCTCTTTGATCATTATAAAGAAGTGTTAGAGATACTATACTTCTCTCGGACTGAAATTATTCAACTCCTACGATGCGTTTGGCCCAGCGTTTCTTCTGTTCGAGGTTACCCAGCCGACCGTACATGACTTTTTGGGTTTGAGGGGATCCTGCACCGTGCATGGATTCCACTAAAGCCGTCCCTCCACTCATGTTTTCAATGAGCCTCAGAATCTTCATACGAGCTTCAACAGGGATCCCCTTAGCGCCCGCTAAGTATTTCTTCACATATCGGCCCACTTCACTGTTCTCGAGGTCACCCTGAAAAGGCATCGTGGCAACGATTCCACCGGCGATATCATGGGCGAGCCGCGCGATTTCATAGATGTGACGTGTGACATTATGTTTTGTCGTATTCGCTAAAAGAGGATCCGGATAATAAGCTCCGGAAGGAGTCTTGTATCCCATGGCCGAACAGGCCACGGATCCTGAATAGATTGTCTCGGCTAAGTGAATCATCTCGGCCAGTTTTTCTTTAACGTGAGAAGCGCTGGCTGTTCCTTGATACTCGGCAGCCAATGCAGTGGCCCCTACCAGAACATCGGAAACCCCTCCTTTGCAACCTCCATAGTTTTGCCGATGTAAGGTGGCAAATCGTTCAACGAGAGTTCCGGCCATGTCATATTCTCCGCAAAGGAAAACTCTTTCCCAGGGGACGAAGACATTTTCAAAGATGATGAGGGCCTCCCCTCCGACAAGCCCGTAGAGAGGGTTGCCAACATCGATCCCTTCTTCAAATTTTCGTTCTTCATTCGTCTGGCGGCCGAAGATGAGAACGACACCCGGCGCATTGAGAGGAAAGGCGCAAGCCAAAGCATAGTCTCTATCTTCCTCTCTCATCGCCTGAGTGGGCATGATCAGAATCTCGTGAGAGTTAACCCCTCCTGTCATATGGGCCTTGGCTCCACGAATGACGATTCCGTCGGACCTCCGTTCAACGACATGAGTGAAAAGATCAGGGTCTGACTGCTTGGCAGGGGGGAGAGACCGGTCTCCTTTGACATCTGTCATCCCACCCACCAGCATCACATTACTATCCTGGACGTGGATCAGATACTTTTTGAATCGTTCGAAGTAGTCTGTCTTATATTTTTGATCGATATCATAGGTTGTCATGTAGGTGGCATTCAGGGCATCGAATCCCACACATCGTTGAAAGCATGAGCCTGTTTCATGGGCAATGAGACGGAGCATCTGAACTTTCTTAATGAGATCGTCCACGGTTTGATGAATGTGAGTGAATCGATTGATCTTCCTGCCGGTCAGATGGGAAGTGGCCGTCATCAAGTCCTCATGTTCAGGCCGAAGGGCAAGTTCGTAAGTCAGGGCCGCAGAATTGATATGCGGCCGAAGGGCAGGATGCTTGGTCACATCCTCCACACGTTTCCCGTTGTAATAGACCACTTGATGAAGGTCTTTGAGGCTATTGATGTAATCTTCTTTGGTAACGATTCGTTTCATTTCTTCTCCTCCCATGCCGCCTGGAACATGGCGCACAAGCGCAAAAAACTTTTCAGCTTTTAGAATCTCTCAGGACTCTCCTCAAAAACTTTCCTGTGGCCGTCTTTGGCACTTCTTTAACAAATTCAACCTGTCTGGGATATTTGTAAGCAGCCATCCGCTCCTTGCAATGGGCCATGATCTCCTCTCCAGTCACCTTGCCTTCATATCCCTCCTTCAAAGCCACAAAGGCCTTAACGGTTTCCCCCCGATAGGGATCTGGAACCCCGACCACGGCGACTTCCCTAACAGAAGGATGAAGATAGATTGCATCTTCTACCTCTCTTGGCCAAACTTTGAATCCGGAAGCAATGATCATGTCCTTCTTTCTGTCTAAAAGATAAACCCAACCCCTACTATCCATTGTACCCACATCTCCGGTAAAAAGCCACCCCTGCCGGATGGCGTGAGCCGTTTCCTCGGGTTTGTTCCAATATCCCGGAACGACACCGGGTCCCTTCACAGCCAGCTCCCCCACCTCTCCGGGAGGAAGCTCTTTTTGAGGATCACTGAGGTCCGCGATCTTGGCCTCATGGCTCGGGATGGGAACCCCGATAGCAATGGCCCTGGTGGCAGGATCTACGGGCGCCCTCAAGCCCAGCGGGACCAGGGTAGCTGGTGAAGTGGTTTCGGTGAGGCCATAAACATTATGAATGTAAGTTCCCGTCAGTTTTTCGAATCGTTCTACCACAGCAGGGATTACAGGGGCTCCGCCGCTGTAAACTTTTCGGAAGCTGGAAAGATCGTACTTTCCAATTTCCGGATCATTCATCAGAGCGATGAAGACCGTGATGGCTCCGATCGTGCAAGTGGCCTTCCATCTCTCAATCATCTGAAATGTTGTCTTAGGATCGAAACGGTAATAGAGAACGAGGGGAGTGCCAGAAGCAATGCAGGTTCCAATATGGCCGACCATTCCGGTAACGTGGAAAAAAGGAGCTACCCCAAGCATGACATCCGAAGGCGTCAATTTCCAACAATGACGATAAACCTCAGAATTAAAGACAACATTTCCGTGCGTATTCATGGCTCCCTTGGGAGGGCCTGTGGTCCCGGAGGTATAGGTGAGATAGGCCACATCGTCCCGAGAAAGCTTAACCTCCGGAGGACGCTTCCCTTGATACCGCTCAATAAGCTTCGTGAAGTCTGAACCTTCCAACCCCTTGACTTTTTCAACTCCTGTAAGGATCGAAGGGACTGGACTTTTGGGGTCAAGAAAATCCAATTCTGAAGTGGTCAAAACGTGCTTCACGCCCGTCTCTTTGGCCACCCTGCGGAGCATCTCTCCGTAAAGGGATTCCATACAGACGAGAACCTGAACCGATGCATCCTGGAAATAGTAAGAGAGTTCCTTTTCTCTGTACATGGGATTTAAGGGGACAATAATTCCTCCACTCTTCCAGATGCCGAATTGTCCGATGACGAACTGGGGAATATTTTGGAGGTAGAGCGCCACGCGATCCCCTTTCTTCACACCGACGTCCTTCAATGCACAGGCAAAGGCATCGCTCATCTTATCCAATTCCTTGTAAGTGATCATCTTATCGAAATAGTAAAGAGCAGGGTTCTGGCCATGGTGTTGAACCGTTTTTCGAAGATGGTCCAACGCATTCGTGGCTTCAGGTGCTAAATCGGGGAGATATTCTTTAGGGTAAAGCGAAAGCCACTTTCTGGATTGAGATGTCGAATTCATCAGAAATCTCCTTTCGCGTCGAGACCTTCGAGCCAATCGACCGTGCTCTTGAGATCGCTTTCTGCGGTGATCGACCGGGAGGGAGCCTTCAAGTCGTTTGATTCTTTATCGGCACAGGCCCGGGGACATCCGCACACGAACAGCATTATGTCAGAATCTTGCTGGTCGTTAACGGAAAAAATGAATCGGTCCTTTAATACAGACTGGACCTGCTGAACCATCTCCACCCTTTCGTAAGAGGGGTTACATCCACCGCAGTATTTTATTCCGATCTTCTTTTTCATTTTCTGGTTAAGACAAAAGTACCGCCCTCATTTAATGGGGGCGAATCAAAAACCTATCTCGTTGGCAATGAATGCCGACGCTACAGTTTTCTTACGCCATGCTCTTTGCGCTATGCCCTCAGTAATTCTCCAGGGCGCTTACCAGACCGTCCAACCGCCGCCGACATAAATCGTCTGGCCGGTAACAAAATCGGAAGCCCGCGCCGCAAGGAAAATAACGGTTCCTTCCAGCTCGGGGAGATAGCCCCATCTTCCCATCGGTGTCCGCTCATTGATGAAATTGAATCTGGCAGGGTCATTCAGAATCTGCTTCACCATATCGGTTTCGAAATAGGTCGGGCCGATGGCATTCACGCGCACACCCTGCTTGGCCCATTCAAGCGCCATGACCTTGGTCATCTGAATGACACCACCCTTAGAGGAGGCATAGGCCAACTGCGTGGCGAGCCCCACTTTCCCAAAAATGGAACTCATATTGATCACCTTGCCATATCCGCGTTCGATCATCTGAGGAACGACAGCCTGGGCCACCAAAAAATATCCTTTCAGATTGGTATTGATGATCAGGTCCCACTTCTCCTCAGGGTATTCAATGGCTGGAACCCGGTAGTTGGTCCCCGCATTATTGACGAGTATATCGATGCGGCCGAAATGGCTCAGCGCCTTGTCGATGCCTTCCTTGACTCTCTCCTTGGAAAGGACATCCAGTTCAAATCCTGCGGAATTCCGACCCATCGCCTGGATTTCGGCTGGCACTCGTTTGAGATCAGCAGGATTTCTGCCGCAAACAGCTACGTCCGCACCGGCCTTGGCTAAGGCTTTGGCAGCGGTTTCGCCCAGCCCCCGTGTGCTCCCAGTGACCAACGCCACCTTGCCAGTTAAATCGAAAAGATCCATAGTTAACCCCCTCGTTTAAATGCCACCCCTCGCCCATCCTCTCCCCATCTGGGAGTGGGGAGGGGGGGCGTTTCATTGCCGTCTTGACAGTCATTTAAGTATTATCTATACTGCATTATAATACAATGATTTAAAAGTGAAAAATAAGGAAAGCCCTAGTTTAAAAAAGCCGGAGGGAGGAACTGAAATGGATAAGAAGAATCAACCACTTGTCAGTAAAGAAATGATTTATGTCTGTTTGGCGTTTGTTGGCTTGATAATAATACTGATTGTGCTCGGCTCAACTCAATGGGGTTTAAAGGAAATGTTCCAGCTTTGGATTATGGGGTTCAAATCCATATTTTAAAATAGGGACTCTTCACTCCCCCTATTCCCGCCTCAAATTAAGGGGGACGACGGTGGAGGGGGAATGCCACTTACACGGAAGCCGGAAGGGCCGATTATTTTTTGAGTTTCATGAACAGAAGAAAGAGTATTCCGCTGCTGATTTTGATCATTGCCATCATAAAACAGGTCTGTTTCAAACCCAGAATGGGCAATAAGAGAATGCCTCCGAAAAACCCTCCCAAGAAACCTCCCAAGAGATCGGCTCCGTAAAGCAAGCCAGCTGTATGACCGAACATTTCTCCATTTTCAGACGTCCCGAGATAGATCTTGGTCGCCAGAGGGAATTGGAGCCCGATCCATGCACCGGAAAGAAAGGACATGACCAAGAAGGCCACATAAATCGGAAGAGAGGCAACTGGCGATTCGAGAGATTGGGATGGAATGGAGAACACAAAAGGAAAGAGAAAGGAGAAGAGGATAATCACCATTTCCATTCTTAGAAATAGAATGGACTCCCTTCTTATCCTATTGAGACGTTGCGTGATCAAGAAGCTGCCCAATGCCACCCCAAGCATGAAGATGGCTATGAGCAAGCCGATTTGGTGGTAAAGATAGCCATAAAACGTCTGGAAGGTAAAGATGATGGCTAAACTGAATATCATCCCTGCTAATCCGGTGGCGAAGATAGCATAGGGAATGGCTTGCCTGGCGAGATGAGGCTTTTTTATAAAAGCAGCGCCTGTCAGGAGGGTGAAGAAGAGCATGAAACCAGTCGATATTTGAAAGCTGAATTCTTCAAACCATTTAAGTATCCCTGTGAGGTATGGGGAGAAGAGAGCATTCCAGTAAGAAAGGCTGAGGAAAACACCGACCGGACGAAGATCGGAATTGATCTGAATCTCTTTTCCTTCCATGGATTGCAGAAACCATTTCGTCCATCTTTCATGAAGCCGATATTCGATATAGCTTTTAGTCAAGAGGGTCGTCTGGATTTTCCTCTCCTCAAACCTCTTAAGTATTTCCGCAGGAGTCGCTTTTCCAGGCTGACTGGAATTCGAGGCTAAATAGAGATTGACGTCACCGGGGATTATTCTCACCGATCGAAAAACACTCTTTAAAGTATCCAGAATACATCCGTTCAAATCTCTCAATTCCGGACTGATATAGGTCAACGAGCCTGGAAGGGTAAAAGCGATGATTCCATCGGGGTTCATCTTCTCTTTGGCTGTGGCGAAGAATTCAGACGAGAACAGTCGATTGGTCTGTAATTCCTGAGGGGCAGGAATCCCGACGAAAATCATGTCGAATCGATCCTGAGTCTTTCTTATGAAGAACCGATCATCTGCATAATGAACCCTGACTCTTCTATCCGAAAGCTCGGATTGGGTCAAGGGTGTCGAGAATTTTTGAATCAGCTTCAAGAGAAGGGGATCGAGTTCCACATAGTCCACGCGGGACACAGGGTGTTTGAGTATTTCGTGGATCATCCCCCCGGCGCCTCCGCTTAGGATCAGAACTGATTCGGGGTTTTCGTGAAAGAGCATTGGAAAATGGACAAAATCTTCAATGGAAGCAATGTCCGGGACAGGAGTGGTGACGGACGGAACGCCATTGGTAAAGAAGGTAAATTGTTCGCCTCTTCTTGTGACCGTGATATTTCCATAGATTGAATTTTCGCTGTGGATGACGTTTAGATTTCTCCATTGCGAACGGAGGGAGGATTGATGAATTGCGTTTGAGGTTTGAGGGAAGAGGCTATAGGCAAAAAGAAAGGAGAGAAGAATTGGTATCATCCAGAGAGCCTTTTGAAAGTGGGGCCTTGAGAACTGGAATTTTGGCCGGAGGAGAAGTGTGGACAAGAGAGTATTCGTCAGAGAAATGATAAAGGCGATCTCAAAAGAATTAAAATACTGAATGAGAAGAAAGGTTATGAGCAATCCACCGATCATGGCCCCGATGCTTTCGAGGACATAGACCTTTCCAATGGAGGAGACATCTTCTTTGACATATTGGGAATAGAGTTTACAGCCGTAAGTGAAAAGTCCACCGAGGGGGAAGGCAACAGGGAGGAGTATCAGGAAAGAGGAATAGAAGATCGTGGCAAACCCAAGTCCCTCTCCAGGAGTGGCCAGGAGAATGTTTTTAAATACCCGGGAAAGATAGACGGCAAATGGAAGGGCTACAGAAAATGAAAGCTGGAACAAAACAAAAACCTCTATCTTTTTTTTTATCCTATCCACAAATTTACCAGTCATCACAGAGCCGATTGCTACCAGGATGAGCCAGTTGCCGAGAATGATGCCAAGGGTGAGCTCGTTGCCAAGAAAAGAGATGAGAAGCTCCCTCAACAGGAGGACCTGTCCGACAATGCCGCTCAGACCTATAATCAGGAAAGAGACTTTAAGGAATAACATTTTCATATTTTTTAGAAATTCTAATCCCTCTCCTTCGTTCCCTTCCGCCAAAGGAGGGGAAAATGTTGGATAGATTTATTTTCTAACTAACAAAAAAGAGGTTTGTGGTCAATGGGTGGGGCAAGGAGACAGAGAGGAATAAGATTTTAGACGACAAGATATTTGCGAACGATCTCCTCATTTCGCCAGATTTCTTCCATGATGCCTTGGTACTGGATCACACCTTTTTCCAGAATGTAGCCTCGATCAGAAGTCTTCCGGCAGAATTTCAGATTCTGATCAGCAAGAAGAATGGTCACTCCCTCACTTCGGATCCGGGCAGTGACCTCAGCCAGATTTTGAACGACAAGAGGGGCTAGGCCCTCAGAAGGTTCGTCGAGGAGAAGAAGATCCGGATTTTTCATCAAGGCCCGTCCGATTGCCAGCATCTTTTGTTCGCCGCCACTTAGCTGGATTCCCTTTCGCTCCTTCAATTCGACAAAGACGGGGAAAAGATCATAAATCTTTTCGAAGGTCCATTGGCTTTTGCCTTTGCTCGATAATCGACGGGCCAGCTCCAGATTTTCAAAGAGCGTGAGATCGGGAAAGATCCTGCGGTCGTCCGGTACATAGCCCATGCCCATCTGAGCGATCTGGAAAGGCTGTTTTCCCACAACATCAATGCCCCTGAAAAGGATTCGACCCGATCGGGGAGGCGTGAGTCCGATGATCGAACGGAGCGTGGTCGTCTTACCGACGCCATTTCTTCCCAAAAGACAGACGACTTCTCCTTTCTGAATGGATAGGGCGACCCCCTGGAGAACATGGCTCTGGCCATAAAAGGTGTTGATCTGATCGATATTGAGAATCGTGTCAGGAGACTCTGGAGTCATATCTTTTCCCAGAATAGTTCCTCACCCAGGTAGACCTTTCTGACATCCTCATTTTGCTTGATCTCTTCAGGCTTTCCATCAGACAGGATCTGGCCTCGATGCAAGACGATGATCCGATCGGAAAGAGAAAAGACAATGTCCATATCGTGCTCAACGATCACAAACGTGGCGTGTCGTTCTCGTGATAATCTCCGGATGTTTTCCAAGATCTTCACTCTTTCAACGGGGTTCATCCCCGCCGTAGGTTCGTCGAGAAAAAGGAGCTTGGGGTCGGGGGCCATGGCGAGACCGATCTCAAGCAGCCGTTGATCTCCGTGAGATAACGTGCCGGCTGAAAGGTATTTCTTATCCTTCAAGCCGATCTCCTCAAGCAGCCTTTCACCCCTCTCATTCACATCGGCATGGCGGCCCACAGCTCTAATGAAACTCAGACTTCGATTCATGAGAGAGAAGATTGGGATCTGAAGGTTTTCGAAGACAGTGAGTTTGGGAAAGATGTTCATGACCTGGAAGGAACGACAAATTCCCTTCTTCACCCTCTTGTGGATGGGAAGGTGAGAGATGTCTTCGTTACAGAAGAAGACCTTTCCCGAATCGGCCAAGATGTTTCCCGTGAGGAGGTTGATAAGCGTCGTTTTGCCCGCCCCATTGGGCCCGATAATAGAAGTGAGTATTCCCTCCCCGATATGGAGATCGATGTCGTCTGCGGCACTGACCACGCCGAAATATTTTCTAAGTTTCTCTGTCCTGAGGAGTTCGGCCATACTAAAATACCCTGTTTCCTAAAAATCTCCTCTCCCCTGGTGGAAGAGGATCGAGGTGAGGGGGTGGTTCAGCAAACTCACCATGTCACCCTGAGCCCGTCGAAGGGTCACCCCATCGGCCCTCCCCCATCAAGGGGGAGGGGAACGGTGAGATAAGAGAGGCCAGATCCGTTGCGTAAAGAAGATCACGACCCCTCCGCGAAAGACCAAAACCAAAAAGACGACGATGGAACCAAACCATATCAGCCAGTATTGAGTATATCTGACGATGATGTCCTTGATGAGATAGAAGAGGATCGACCCCACAATAGGCCCGGAAAACGTGTGAATGCCTCCGAGCAGGGTGACCATCACGGGTTCGGCTGAATGCGTCCAATGCGCCAGAGGCGGAGTGACCGTGTTCTCCAGGGGCGGCAGAAGTGAACCGGCGAGCCCTGCGTAAAACCCCGCCATGGTGAAGGAGAGGAGGCGGTAATTCCTGATTGAAATGCCTGCAAACGAAACACGGTTTTCGCTATCGCGGATTCCTTTTAAGGTGAGTCCAAACGGAGAGTTCACGATGCGGTAGAGAATGAATATAGCAATCAATGAAACCGCTAAGACAAAATAGTAATAATTGCCCATCGAGTTCATAGGGATAGTGAGAATTCCCGGAATCTCAAAAGGGGCCCTTGGAATCCCAACCAATCCATCATCACCCCCTGTCACATCCCGCCATTTCCACGCGATGGAATAAATCATCATCCCAAAGGAAAGGGTGAGCATGGAAAAATAGATTCGGGTGTGGCGAACGCAGAGATAGCCAAGAATGAGCGCAGAAATCCCTCCTGCCACCATGCCCGCTGCCACCCCGACCAGGAGTGAAGGATAGACGAGAAGCATTTTGGCCGAGGCATAAGCTCCCATCGCAAAAAATCCCGCCTGGCCAAAGGAGAGCAGGCCGGTATAGCCTAAGAGGAGGTTGAAGCCCAGGGCAAACAAGGAGAGGAGGAGAATATTGATGGTCATGTAAACGAGGTATTTGCCGGCAAAGAGCGGAAGAATGAGAAGGAATAAGATCAATGCGGCAAGGAGTAACAACTTAGGTTTCATCATTGCAAAGTTAACATTGCAAAATTAGCAATTACCAATGGTTTAATCTTGAGAATTTTTGATTGATCAGTGCCAATGGCTAATTGATGATTTTACAATAATTATTTTGCGAAGAGTCCTTCCGGTTTAATCATTAATACAATCGCCATCACGACGAAGATAATAAAGAGCTCGAAGACCGGAAAGAGCAAGATCCCGAAAGCGGTTAGGATTCCCACGACCAGCGCACCCACGAAGGCGCCCTTCAAATTGCCCAGGCCGCCAATCACTGTGATCACAAACGCCTGGATAATCATGGCCGTTCCGATTCCGGGCGCGACGACACGAACAGGGGTTCCGAGGGCTCCTCCCAGGGCGGCGAGCATGGCTGCAAAGACAAATACGGTGGTGAAGAGAATGGGAATGTTGATCCCAATGGCACTCGCCATCTCCCGGTCCGATGCGGAAGCTCGGATCATCCTCCCCCACCAGGTCTTCTCGAGAATGAGCCAGAGAATGACCGCAACTCCCAACCCGGCAACGATGATGAAAAGATTGTAGATGGGGAAAGCCCTTCCAAAGATCGGAAGGTTGCCCTCGAAGAAAGAGGGCATCGGTGGGATCATGGCCACGCCTCCCCAGATCATCTTTACTAAATCATCGAAGATCAAAATGAAACCGAAGGTTAAGATGAGTTGATAGGCGAGATCGATATCATAGATGCGACGAATAAAAAGGCGCTCAAGGATTGCCCCGATGATCCCTACACTAATAAGGCTTAGGATGATGGACAGCCAAAAATTGAGGCCGAGTTTCCCGTATAATGTAAAAGTTGCATAAGCTCCTAGCATAAAGAGGCTGCCGTGTGCAAAGTTCAAGACGCCAAGGACCCCGAAGACAAGGGTGAGCCCTGCGGCGAGAAGCCAGAGGTACATCGAAAAGCTTAACCCGATAAGGCTTTGGAAAATTAATTTTTCAAACATTCTCTTAATGCAATAAATCCCCCTAAATCCCCCTTTGCTAAAGGGAGACTAAAGGGGGATTGTCTTTTTCTATTTTGTTGCCGCTACTGGAGTAAAAGGTGGATTGCGGTAATATTCCCTTGCCGGAATCACCTTCAAATCTCCGAGAATGGGTAGAGGATAATCCGGGCTCATCATCACCTTTCCAGCTGGAACAGTGTAAATAGCCTGGTGATCCTCTTTTCTAATCAGACGCATTCCTGCAGGGGTCTTTAATTCCATTCCCTCCAGAGCAGCTCCAACTTTAGCGGTCTCAAGGCTCTTCGCTTTTTCGGCTCCGGCCTTGATCGCATAAATCGATGAATAACTAACCTCCGCGGAATAGTTGGGGAATCTTCCCCATCTCTTTCTAAAGGCTTCGACAAAGGCCTTGTTTTCTGGGGTGACTGGCCAGTTGTGGATGTAGCGAGCAGTGGCCCAAAGTTTTCCCTTGAATTTATCTTCCGCCACCTCCCTGGAAATTCCCTCAAGAAGATCAACGGAGCCGCCCATGGCCTGCCACCAAGCCTGGATCTTATCAAATACTCCAAGCATGAGGGCTTGTCTTAAGAGCATCATTCCTTCACCTGCCCATGGAGTAGAGAAGATGGCATCGGGTTTTTCGGCCATTACCGCTGAGATATGGGATGAGAAGTCCATGGTCCAGAAGGGGGCCCACGCGGCTGCAACAAATTCCACATCCGGGCGGAATTTTTTTATTGTCTCCTTAAATAGGTTCCAGGCTACGTATCCGTACTCGTAATCGGAGTTGATGCCCGCCCAACGCTTGATTTGCGGATTGTCTTTGAAGACCCATGCGGCAAGGGCATCCTGATAGACCGGTGCTGCCATCCTGAATATCTGCTTAATCCCCTTTTGATAAACCAACTCTTCAGTCAATCGATGGGTAGAGGCATGGGTGAAGAAAAAGAGTCGATTCAATTCGGGTAAGACAGGACCGATAGCCATCGCACTCCCACTCGAGTCCACACCGAAGAGGAAATCAGCTCCCCATTCCGTGACCAGATATCTGGCATTCTTGACAGCGGTAGCTGGTTTTAACTCTTCGTCCATGAATTTCAGTTCAAGTTTTCGTCCTAAGATTCCACCTTTGGCGTTGATCTGCTCAATGGCCAGCGTCGAGCCAGCCATCATTTGCCAGCCATAATCGGCATGGGCCCCCGAGATAGCTCCCTGCCCACCAATCTTGATGGGCCCTGCCGGTTTCTTGGCCTGGCCATAGGTCACCCGATAATCTCCCAATCCAGTTCCCAGGGCAACGCCACCGACCACTACATTCTTCAAAAATCTTCTTCTCGTAATTGTCTTAGCCATAACCCACCCTCCTTTCAAATTTTTACCGCTCGCGTAGCACTTAAGCTGCTCGATTCGGCACCGGACCTTGTTTATTTTGGAGTTCCTTTCTAAAAAAAGAAACGGGGATGCCCAATTTTTCTGTTTTCTATTTGGCAAACCTGCCACAGAGGATTAACTCAAATTGAAACAGGAATTACCAGATTATAGAGTGTTTGTCAATTCAAAAAGTTAAAAACTCGTGGTCCCTCAATTACGATGGGAGATCCCATCCTCAGGATCGGAGTGGTCTCTCCCGAGAAAACTTGTCGATAAGACCCGACCACGGGAGTGGCACATTTTAACGATGGTCGAAGGCATAAATATCCTTAAAACGGTCCCTTGAGAACCGCCGTCCGATTCTTTTCTCTCTAATGATCCATCATTTCAAGACGTTTGAGGGGTGACCACTGGATCCCACTGAGCATGAGATTGAGGGGTTCCGGCAAACGATGCTTATTTTTTTTCATTCAGAATTCGAGTGGCAATGTAAATATACTGGGTTCCGGATAGGATAGTGATGATGGCGGTTCCATAAATGGCGATAACGGAGAGTTGTTTAAAGATCGGATAGTACCATGCCATCAATACGAAAAGGATTGTAAAGATTTGAAAAGTCGTGGTTGTCTTGCTCAAAAAACTGGGGTTGATCTTGGGCGGATAACTCGTGAGGATCATCACCAGAATACCGACCAGGATGATGACATCCCGGGTGACCACGATGACCACCAGCCAACTGGGGATCATTTCAATGATGGCGAGGGAGATGAAAGCGGCGGAGATGAGGAGTTTATCAGCGATGGGGTCGAGGTAAGCACCCAATTCGGTCCGTTGGTGGGCCAGGCGTGCGATGAGGCCATCCAGGCCGTCCGTAATCCCTGCAACAGCAAAAGTGAGAAGGGCCCATTCGAAGTATTTGTTGATGATGAAAATGACGAAGAGGGGAATCAAAAGGACTCTTGTTAACGTCAGGAGATTGGGTAGGTTCATTGGAAACTATTCACATTTCGGAATTTTCGTTCCGAATTCGGCATTCTGCATTCCGAAGTAGGACATGGTTACTGGTAATTATTTTCATTCCCTCCCCTGTAGAGGTCTTTAAAGGTTGTGAATTTGTCTAAAAACGCCAGGTCGATCTTTCCGATGGGACCGTTCCGCTGCTTTCCGATAATGACCTCCGCCTTGCCCCGATTCGGGTTGTCTTCTGATCTGTTATACACTTCGTCACGATAGATGAAAAGGATCAAGTCGGCGTCTTGCTCGATCGCGCCGGATTCCCGAAGGTCCGACAACTGGGGCCTGTTGCCCGTTCGTTCCTCGGTCTTCCGGCTGAGCTGGGAGACGGCGATCACAGGGATATTAAGTTCCTTGGCAAGAGCTTTCAAAGACCGGGAGATTTCTGAGATCTCCTGCTGTCGGCTTTCGACTCTTGCCCTTCCTTTCATCAGTTGGAGGTAATCAACAATGACCATGCCCAGGCCGTGTTCAGATTTAAGGCGACGGGCCTTGGCTCTCAATTCAAGGGCCGAGAGGGCAGCCGTGTCGTCAATGTAGATGGGTGCATCCGATAGATTCCCTGCGGCAATGGTCAGCTTCGGCCAATCGCTCTCGTTGAGATAGCCTGTCCGGAGCCGTGTCCCCTCCACATTGGCCTGGGAACAGAGCATACGGATGACCAATTGTTCCTTTGACATTTCCAGCGAAAAAATGGCCACCGGAATTTTATTCCCGATGGCGGCATACTCCGCGACATCGAGGCAAAAAGCCGTCTTGCCCATGCTGGGCCTTCCGGCAATAATGATCAGGTCGGAGGGCTGAAAGCCCGCTGTCATTCGGTCCAGTTCCTTAAATCCCGAGGGAACCCCGGTGACGGCCTCCTTCTTTTTGAAGAGTTTTTCAATAGTAGCAAAACTCTCTTTGACGATTTCGCGGATCGGGTAAAAAGAGGGCCGCACTCTTTTTTCAGAAATCTCAAAGATGGCTCGCTCTGCCTCATCAAGAAACCCTTCCACATCTCCTCGGTCCTCATAGCCCTGTGTGATGATCTCGGTGGAGGTTTGAATCAGCTTCCGGAGGATCGCCTTTTCTTTGACGATCCTGGCGTAGTATTCGATGTTCGCGGCGGTAGGAACCGAATCGATCAGCGAGGCCAGATAAGAAGCCCCCCCGATGGAATCGAGCAGGTCGCTTTTTCGAAGTTCGTTGGTCAGGGTGATCAGGTCAGCGGGCTCATCGCGCTCCGAAAGGTTGAGCAACGCATCGTAGATCTTGCGATGGGCGTCCCGATAAAAGTCATCGGCATCAAGAATTTCCGTCACTCGATTGACGGCTTCATTTTCGATGAGGATTCCCCCGAGCACGGATTGTTCCGCCTCGATATGCTGAGGAGGAAGTTTGTGGGAAGAGAAGTCCGCCTCGCTCATGAAAGATTACTCCTGGACGACCCAGACCTTCAAATGCGTGGTCACCTCGGGATGGAGCTTAATCGGTATGGTAAACATACCCAGATTCTTGATTGGCTCCTCCAGGGCGATCTTCTTCCGGTCCACCCCAAAGCCATTCTCCTTAAGATAAGCCTCAATGTCCATGGAGGTCACGGAGCCGAAAAGCTTCCCACTTTCCCCAACCGTCTTTGCAAAGGTGCAGGACAGCTTTTCGATCTCTCGGCCCAACTTCTCCGCATCCTTTTTTGACTTTTCCATCCGTTGTTGAACCAGGCGCTTTTGATGTTCGATTACCTTGAGGCTTTTTTCTGTGGCTGGAATGGCTTTGTTCTGAGGGACGAGATAATTTCTTCCGTACCCGTCAGAGACCTTCACCAGGTCTCCGGCCTTTCCCAAAGAAGGGACATTCTCTAACAAAACAACCTTCATCGAGCACCTCCTATAGTCCCTCGAAGAGTGGGGACTCTAAAAAGTCCAATGGATTCAGCATCGGGTCATCGCGCCGTGCGAGCGCTGACCGGTAAGTGCGCCGCAGGCCCCGCCCTTTGAGCGAGGCGATTCCCACTTCACATTCGATCGATGACTTTCTGAGTTTAATGAGCCGCCGTTGTAAAGGGTAGAATGGCGATGTTGCGCGCCCTCTTGAGGGCAACCGTCACCTGTCTCTGGTGCTTTGCACAGTTCCCTGAAATCCTTCGAGGAATGATCTTTCCCCGTTCTGTGATAAAATATCGAAGGATCTTTGGATTCTTGTAATCGATATCTAATTTTTTGTCCGTACAGAATCGGCAGACCTTTCGCCTCATGAAGGGTTTCTTCTTCCTGTCGGAGGCTGGCCTTTCCATTGGTTTTCTCATTCTGTTCTCCTTATTTCTCCGGTCTGGAAGTCTGGCTTTTCTCTTCGATCCTCCGGAGATCCGAGGCGATGACCTCTGTGAGGGTTCGACTCTTCCCTTCCGGCGTTTGCCAACACCTGAGATTGAGTTTACCGATCACCATCAGGGGTTGGCCGCTCTGGAGGAGGTCAAGATTAGACTCAGCCAATTTTCCAACGGCCACGATGGTGATTCGGTTCCGGCCTCCTTGCCCTGTACCCGCACGGTGCAGGGGTTGCCTTGCACCATCGCAGTGTCGGGTTTGACTCGTCGGGTCCTCCGAGTCGTTTATCTCCAGCGGGAATTGGATCATGGGTGACCCGTCCGGACGGTAATGACGCCGGGGAGGAGTGACCACCTTTCCTGTGAGGACCACGCGGTTTAAAGAGGTCATGTCTTTGCCGTGGCCTCGGTTCCCTCCTCCGGGGATTCCTCTAATATCGGGCCCTCCGAGGAGGATGCTTGTTGCTCGCCCAATCGAACGGATTGGAACTTGATGACCGCATCCATGACTCGAAAATTTCTCTCTAATTCAGAGAGCAGAGCAGGCGATCCGAAAAAGTGGATGAGAATATATTGGCCTTTGGGTTTCTTCTTGACTTCGTAGGCGAGCTTTCTTTTTCCCCAATCTTCAACCTTCAAGATTTCTCCGTTGGCCTGCGTGATAATTCCTTTAACTTTTTCGACCAACGATTTAGCCTGTTCTTCTTCGAGATCAGGGTCCAAAATGAAAATAATTTCGTATTTCCTCATGTTTCACCTCCTCGTGGATTATAGCCCTAAAACAAAGTTTAGAGCAAGGGGCGTCTCGAATGCTGATTGTGGATTTCGGGACGCGGAATTCGGGAAAAAACCTGGATTCCGCAATCCGCATTCAACAATCCGAAATCATGTTAATCTCCTTTCAATACGTCCTGTTTGACCACTCCGGCAATATGGCCTCGGCTAACCTTCACTCTCACCTTGTCCGAGATTTCCACAGTCACTTTGTCATCCTTGATCCCGGTAATTCGGCCGTAGATTCCTCCGCTGGTCAAAACATTATCTCCCACCTTGAGATTTGCCAGCAGGTTCTGATGTTCTTTTTTCTGCTTTTGTTGAGGTCGAATGAGCAGAAAATAAAAGACGACAAAGATCAAAATAATAGGTAGAAAAGTCATGAGGGAAGACCCTTGACCTCCACCCCCTCCCGGCTGTGTTCCCATTGCGTAAGCCAGTTCTATTCCCATAAAATCCTCCTTTTAACTCCTTCCTCCGTCATCCGTTTGACCATTTCGTCTCCAATCCATGCGGGAGGTGTGAGATTGACAAAAATCGAGGAGGCGGTCCTCTTGGATCGCCTCCTTCATCCTTACCAAAAGATTTATATAATAATACAAATTATGAATAGTATTCAACCTCGAGGATAAAATTTCCTTGGCCAGGTAAAGGTGACGGAGATAGGCTCTGGAATAGTGGCGACAGGTATAACAGGCACACGTTTCATCAACGGGCCTTGCGTCCTCGGCGTATTGGGCCTGTTTGATCGATATCTTTCCAGAAGCTGTAAAAAGTGTTCCATTTCGTGCGTTCCTTGTCGGAAGGACACAATCAAAGAAGTCTATTCCAAGCGTCACCGCGTTGATAATGTCCTCCGGCGTTCCGACACCCATTAAATATCGGGGGGTGTCCTCGGGCAAGAGGGGAGTTGTCCATTTCAAAACATCGATCATCATTGATTTTGGTTCTCCCACACTTAAACCGCCAATGGCATATCCCTGGAACTCCATCTCAGCCAAGGCTTGAACGCTCTTTTCCCTCAAGTCCCGATAGATACCTCCCTGGACAATGGCGAAGAGGGCAGGATCGGTTTCCCGTCTCGCCTGTAAACTTCTCAACGCCCAGCGGCCCGTTCGCTCCATGGAGGCCTTCACATATTCGTAAGGAGAGGGGTAGGGGACGCATTCATCCAAAACCATGGCAATGTCCGTTCCGATGACCCTCTGAATCTCCACCACTTTTTCCGGTGTGAGAAAGTGAGAAGAGCCATCCAAGTGGGACTGAAAAGTCACTCCTTCTTCTGAAATTTCTCGGAGACTTCCAAGGCTGAATAATTGGAAACCACCACTATCCGTTAGTATCGGTCTTTCCCAATGGATGAAGGTATGAAGCCCCCCTAATCTTCCTACCGTTTCGTGCCCGGGTCTGAGGTAAAGGTGGTAAGTGTTGCCCAATATTGCCTCAACACCTATTTCCAACAGTTCTTCAGGGGTGAGAGATTTCACCGACCCTTGCGTTCCAACGGGGAGGAAAGCAGGGGTCGTGAAAGCGCCGTGGTCTGTCTCGACCCTTCCCAGGCGTGCCTGTGATGAACTATCTTTTTTTATGATCTTGAAGCGAAAAGTCATTTTTTATAAATACGTGATTCGTGGTTCGTGATTCGTGAGCGTGGAGACAGATCAGCCGGTTGACCCCAATCACCATTCACTATCACTGTTCACAAATTAGAGGATCAACATCGCATCGCCATAGCTATAGAACCGGTAGTTTCTGAGAACGGCTTCTTGATAAGCCTTCATCAGTAAATCTCTTCCTGCAAAGGCCGATGCCAGCATGATCAACGTCGATTTGGGCAGATGGAAATTGGTGACCAACCCGTCTATGACTCTAAAACGATAGGGGGGGTGGATGAATAAGGAGGTCATTCCTTTCCCGGGCTTCACCCCTCTGCTCCCGTTGAAAAAGGATTCAAGGGCCCGCGTTGTGGTCGTTCCAACGGCAATGACCTTTCCATCCTGAGCCTTCGTATCCTCAATTGCTCTCGCCGTGTCCTTTGATATCTCGATCCATTCCGCTTCCATGGTATGGTCTTCGATGTCACGGGCCTTCACAGGAGCGAAGGTCCCAATTCCAATATGGAGAGTGATCATCGCGGTGCGCACTCCGTTCTCTCTAAGCGATTGAAGCAAGGCATGAGTGAAATGCAGGCCCGCAGTCGGTGCAGCAATCGACCCCTCCCTCTCTGCAAAAACGGTCTGATACCGCTCCCTGTCCAATCGTTCATCCCCTCGCTTGATGTAAGGAGGGAGGGGGACGTGGCCGATCTTCCGAAGGATGTCTATGACCTCACCGTGGCCGGAGAAGCTGACCCGTCCCTTTCCATCCTTCACCTCTCCGACCTCTCCCTTAAGCCCCTGCTCAAATCGGATTCGAGCCCCTCGCTTCATCTTCCCTCTGCCTTTGATCAAAGCTTTCCATTCTCCTCCTAATCCATTCCATGAGGGGATGAGAAGCAACTCGACCCGTCCCCCGGTCTCTTTTTTCCCAATCAGTCGGGCTGGAAGAACGCGGGTATTGTTCATCACAAGGAGGTCGGCAGGGTTTAGGTATTGAGCAATGTCTCCAAAGGTCCGGTGCTCGATGAGCCCCGTCTGACGCTGAAGGACCATTAAGGAAGTCTCTCCCCTTTGAGCAGGGGGATATTGGGCGACCAAGGATGGAGGAAGGTGGTAATCGAATTCTTCGACTCTCATATTCAGTTGCATGAAATACAACGAAAGCTTAATTAAAAAAATTAACAAAGTCCATCCAAATCTTCAAGGCAAATAGTAGTCAGCAAGCAATTCCGCAGTTATGAAAGGAAATTTTGTTATCGTTGTAGCGCCCTCATTGATTGAGGGCGGAGTCCGTCTCCGCCGCCCTCTTATCCGTCATTCAACCGACCTTTTTTTCGTTTTTTTCTAATGGCATAGCCGAAGTAGAGAAAGTTGACGGCTCCGATGAGAGCCAAGAAGATAAACATCATCTGATAATTGGTCCATTCAAGGATCAGGCCTATGATCATCGGTCCGATCCCTGCTCCCAGGTCGGCGAGGGCTGTGAAGGTGCCCATCGCAGGCCCTCGAGCAGATCCCGAATTCTCAACAGCGTAAACGACAAGGGAAGGATAGAGAAAAGCCCATCCCGTTCCAAAAATGATTGCCACAAGAATAAACATTTGAAGAGTGGTGGAAAAGGTGAGAACAACTATGGAAATAATGATAGCGATAAAACAAGGGACGATCACCTGTTCTCTCGCGTATATATCCAATATTCTTCCACCTAAAGAACGGCTCAGAATAAGGGTAATGGCCACAAAGGCAAAGTAGATTCCAGGGTTGGAAACGCCATGCCGCAGAGCATACAGAGGGAAAAAGGCCCCCAGACTTCCCCAGATGACATTGAGAAGAAAGGCCATGATCGCTGATGGGAGCACTTCACGACTGAAGAAGGGTTGACTTTGGATCGATTCGTTTTCTATTGGAATACCGTGCATCTTCCTCAATTTGAGAGAGACGAATAAAGTACATAAAGATAATGCAGCGCAGGCCCAAAAGAGGACGGTGAAGCTAAATTGGTTGATAAGGACCATCCCGAAATAGGGGGCCAGAGCAAAGGCGAAATTGAAGGACAAGAAATAGTAGCTGATGATCTGGCCCCGGCGGTTTTCAGAGGTAATATTCGCGATTAATGCGACCGAGGCTGTCGAGAAGAAGGCCAATCCAACCCCCTGCATGATTCTCACGATCAAAAAAGGCCAAAAAGGAGGGGCTAAGAGGTAGGCGACTGATGAGAGGATATAGAGCACCGCCCCGGCTATCATAAATTTTCTTTCGGGAATCCTTAATAAAGCCCTTCCTATGAACGGCCGGGGAATCAAGGAGAAGACGCTCAAAATCCCAATCAAGAAACCAATCTCCCCTGCTTTCGCCTCGAATCTTGAAAGATAGACCGGGATGGTGGGAACGAGGATAAAGGAGACAAAGGAGAAAGCGAATTGAGCCAGGAAATTGAGGACAAAATCCCGGGTGAGTATTTTCTGCGCCGTCATCTGTGTTTATGTATTTCAATTTTCTTCATTTGTAAAGGTGTGAAGTGATTTTTAGATCTCTAATTCATTTCTTGGGGAACAAAAATCACTCTTTCGGGAAGTAGTTTTTCAGAAAGGGGAGATGTTGCGTATAACACCTTATCTGCAGTAGCAGGTTGAGCTTGCAGTTGAGGACGACGGGTTGAAACAGTGGATATTTGTCACCTCGAAGTTTTCACGCATGCCTGCCATGAGGCTACTATATCTTATTGAGTTATGCTATCTAAAAGAAAAATTTACAATCGGCAGAATATAGAAAGGCTTCTTGTTTCCGTTTATGTTTACCAATCCGATTTGCAAACCTTCTAGACTGCCTGTGTTATTCACGAAACCCAACTGGAATCCTTTCATCTTACCCGCATAATTATAAAATCCTGATTGAAAACCAGTAAAATTAGCCCTGGTAAAATTCGCGGCACTTTGCTGGAAGCCAAGAAAATTGCCCTGAACATAATTTACAAAACCCAATTCTACACCTTCAACATTTCCTTTGATTCCGTTGCCAAGCCCAAGGTCAAGGCCTTTTAAATTGGCGTTAAGGCCGTATAAAAAATTTATCCTAGCTCCTTCAATTGAAGTATCTTCCCTGAATATCTGTATTGGATTTACCAAAGAAATTTGAATTTGCTTAGTCCCTTCCGCAAAAACTTGAGCAGTTCCTATAAGAAGTAATATCGCAATAACATAAAAGAATTTTTTCATAAGGTCCTCCTTTTTTTGAATTGTTGTTTAAAATGCAATGCTTATTTAAACATGCATTTCCTCCTTCTTCCAATAGAATGATTTTATTTTTAGAGTCTCAACTTCCGTTAAGATTTGCTTGTCTCCCTTTCTTGATTGAAGAACAACCATGCTGCTCACGATCTTCTTAACTGCATACTCCGTCCCATCTTAAAGACTTTCAAAGATGTCCCCCTCTTTCGTAAAGAGATCTTCTTCCCTGCGTTTCGAACAATTATATATAAGACTGTGGTGGGATTAAATAAGACAAACGCTGTATTTTATGGTGAAAAAGACTGTATTTTTTTTGAGCCAAGCTTACGATGGCGCCGGGAGGATAAATAGGGTATGGCGAGCTATTTAGTTGTCTTTCTTTAACTCAATCGCAACCTACCCCGGGGCATCGAGTCGAGTCATCAGAATCGTCTCCGGTCCATTTGCTCTTTAATCTTCTATCTTTGTGGGAAACGGTTCAAGTCTTCAATAATTTAGTCCTTGGCACATGTTATGCTATAAAATCTATGAAAACACATAAAAAATGTGTTAAAGTGTGTTTTAATTCTTT
>DASPPQ010000210.1:0-7153 GCA_035625415.1 Thermodesulfobacteriota bacterium | reverse complement strand
TACATAAGTTCAGAAGCTGTCATTCCTGCAAAAGCAGGAATCCAGTTGAAATCATTGGATTCCCCCGTGTCAAGCACGGGGCAAGCTTGGTCAAGCCCGGAATGACATTCAAAGTAAAGGGACTTCTGACGCAGTACACTAACATTATATCCTCTACGATTCCGTTCCAATTAAAAAACAGTTAGATCGCTCTATCCCGCGCTTTATTCGATAAGTTGACGGAATCAAGTCCTCTTCTTGCCGGTTTTGGAATTCGGAGCCCTCAAGAGCATCTTGCCTCAGCCCTTTTGGCAGTAATGAGTCTACGAACCCTCGATGCCATCTCCACCAGCCCTCCGGGGAGAAGCAAGACCACCAGGATGAAAAGGAGGCCGAAGATGAAGACATGAAGCTCCGGGAAGGTCCGTACAAACAATTCTTTGAAGATGGCGTAAAAGAAGGCACCGACAATTGGACCTTCAATCGTGCCTACGCCTCCTACAAAGGTGATCAGAAGGGCATCGAAGGTCCAGGTAGGACTGAAAGGCAATTCATAGTAATAACTGACCTGATAAAAAGCAAAAGCCCCTCCTGCCAATCCAGCGAAGAAGGAGCTGATAGCCAAAGCGATAATCTTCTGCCTGAACGTGTTCACCCCTGAGGCCTTTGCAGCTTCTTCATCCTCTCGTACGGCCACCATCCCCAGTCCCAACTTGGAATGATTGATCCAATAGACCATGGCGACAACAATGACGGCTAAAATCAAGAAGAGGTAATAGCGGGGAATCAGATTGTAAGTGGCGATGTAATCTTCGGGCAAACCAGCTACTGTGGGAAGCACATTCCCTACCGTGATCTTTAATATTTGACCCAAACCAAGAGTGCCGATGGCGAAATAGATGCCTTTTAAGCGAAGAGCAGGATGGCCGATAATCAGAGCAAAGACCACAGCCACGACTCCTCCAGTTAGAAAGGCCAAAAAGAAAGGACATCCCCATGCCCATAAAAACCGTGTAGTGATAGCTCCCAAACCAAAGAAGGCAGCATGTCCCAGGCTCACTTGTCCCGCGTAGCCCGCCAGGATATTCCAACTCTGGGCCAAACAAACGTACAAGAAAATCAGGATCATTATATTGATAAAATCATTTCTTTTTGTCCCCAGTGGGATGAGCGCAAGAAAGACGGTAATACCTATACTTAAGAAAAGGGTCTTCCGCTGACCGGACAACTTATCCTCCTTAACCAATGCTTTTACCGAACAGACCCTGGGGTCTCAACTCTAACACTAAGAGAAAAATGACCAGACCGACGACTTCCATGTAGGGACCTACAAACAGGGTACTGACTGACTCAACTGCTCCTAAAAGCACCCCGGCTACAAAGGCCCCTCCAATGTTCCCCAATCCGGCTAAGACTACAACGATGAGGGCCTTCAGGGTCCACTCCAAACCCATGGCTGGATGAATGGCATACCCTACGCTCACGATGGTGCCAGCCATCGCAGCTAAAGCTGCCCCAAACCCAAACGAGATCATAGAGGTTTTCTCGATATTGATCCCCATCAGAGCCGCAGACTCCCAGTTCTCTGTGGTCGCACGGATGGCTTTACCAAAATAGGTCTTGGTGAGAAATTGGTGGAGAGCAAAAATGACAATAGTGGCCAAGACCAAACCGGAAAAACGGATGAAGGGAAAACGGAGCCCAAATAAACTGAACCCCCATCCTGAATAGAGGACACTCACACTCTTCTCGTCGGCGGTCCAGAGTCGGATCGCAAGGTTGTGGAAGATCAAGGAGAGGCCGAAGCCAATGAGCAAAGAATTCTTAATCTTCACCTCTTCATGAAGTTTGGCCAACGGAGAGAAGAACCCTTTGTAAAGGCCCATCCCTATCAGGAAGAGAATGAATGCGGATGGAAGCAAGGAGAGAAAAGGATCGATATGATAGAGGGAGAAGAACCAGAAAGTCGCATATCCGCCCAGCATTAGCAACTCGCCGTGGGCAACATTCAACATCTTCATCACCCCGAAGACGAGGGAAAGCCCTACTGCCGCCAGCCCATAAAGACCTCCCACGAAGATTCCAAAAAGTAAACTCTGGGCGAACACTTGCCAGTTCACGCCTTACAATCCCTCAGACCGATTCCGTGCCAAGATAGGCCTCTCTGATATGTTGATCATCGAGCATATTACGACTATCACCTTGCTTCACAATTCGTCCGTTCTCAACGACGTAAGCACGATTGGCCAATTCCAAGGCGATTCGGACGTTCTGTTCGATTAGAAGAATGGTCACCCCAGAATGGTTAATCTGTCCGATTACCTCATAAATAACCTTCGACAAAAGAGGCGAAAGTCCCCAAGAGGGTTCGTCAACGAGGAGAAGTTTCGGTTTGGACATCAGTCCTCTTCCGATTGCCAACATTTGTTGCTCCCCTCCACTCATGGTTCCTGCTGCCTGTTTCTTTCTATTCTTTAAGACGGGGAACAGTTCATAAACCTGTTCAAGAGTTTCATCCTTACAGGCACGGCCTTTGGTTGTGAAGGCCCCTAATTCCAAATTTTCTAAGGTGCTCATTCCGGGAAAGAGCCCCCTTCCTTCTGGAATTAGACTGATTCCCAGTTCCACTCTCTTATGAATGGGTACCTTTTCCATCGGGACTCCTTCGAATTGAATCCCTCCTGCGAAAGGTCTTAACAGCCCGGTGATGGTCCTGAGAGTGGTCGTCTTCCCGGCACCATTGGGACCGATGAGCCCCACGATCTCTTTCTCTCCGACTCTGAGGGAGATATCCCATAGGATCTGAAGGTCTCCGTAGGATACATTTATCTTTTCTATCTCTAACATCGTATTTTACTTCCCCAGATAGGCCTCGATCACCAGCTGATTTTTCACCACCTCTTTAGGAAACCCTTCGGCAATTTTCTCGCCGGCATTGAGTACCATGACTCGATCAGAGATTCCTAAAACAGCTTTCATGATATGCTCAACCATCATCACTGTTACTCCCGAGTCCCTTATCTTATTTACCAGATTCATCGCCGTTTCTGTTTCGGCCGAATTCAGACCCGCCATCAATTCATCCAGCAAGAGCAAACGAGGATGGGTGGCCAAGGCCCTTGCCAGTTCCAGTCGCTTGCGTTCCGCTGCGGTGAGTTGAGAGGCAACGACCTCTTTCCTATTCCCCAGACCGACAAAGTTGAGGATTTCCACAACCTCCTCTTTAGCCTTCCCAATATTGCTCGCAGGATCTTTTCCATAGGCACGACCAACCATGACGTTCTGGAAAGTCGTTAACTGGCAAAACGGCCTGACCAGTTGAAATATACGAGCAATCCCTTGCCTGCATATTTCGTGGGGAGGAAGACCCGTGATATCCTTCCCCATAAAAGTCACCTTCCCTGAGTTCGCTTTTAGAAAACCCGTAACGACATTGAAGAGAGTAGATTTGCCCGACCCATTGGGGCCGATGACACAAAATATTTCCCCCGGATGAATCTCAAAATTCACTTCACAGAGGGCCATTAATCCCCCGAAGGATTTTGCTATTTTCTCCACTTGTAAAAGGGACATTTTAGGCTGTTTCCCCTCTGGTTCAAAATGAGTCATCTGGAAAAAAATCTCTTATTAACATTGAAGCTCCCCGCCCAAAGGGGGGAGCTTCAATGAAAGAAGATCCGTGTATCCGCTTCTGATGCGTATTACCTTTCTGACCATTTCGGCATGGGATAAATAAAGGGGGCAGTGGCATACTGTTTCGGAAATATAACTTCTTGTTTCCCCTTCTGCCATTGGACGCAGAAATAAATCACCACCCCTGTTCCATCCGGTCGAAATCTGAGAGGGCCTACAACAGTCATCATATTGGTAGAAGCAATCGCATCTCTGATCTTCGCCCTGTCCAACCTGCCTGCCTTTTCGATAGCATTGGCAAGTACCTGAACACAGGCATACGCCGGACCTGTTATGACGTCAGCTGGCCGACCATACTTTTTCATATGGGTTTCATTCAATTCTTTGACCCCTGGGAATTTAAGCCCATTGTTCCAGCCTGGGCCCAAAACAACATAATCACCGTCTTTCCCCAATGCCTGCCCCCACGCAATGGGGTCGGGGGCGCGGTAAGCGAAGTAGAATTTGGGATTGTAGTCGAGTTCCTTGATCTGCTTGGTCATTGTAATCCCTTCAGGGGTAGTGGGACCTGTGAGCAATATCTCAGCCCCTTCTGCCTTAGCTGCCATGATGAGGGGTGAAAAGTCCTTCATCTCCCGAGGCTGGTCTCGATAAAGGGGATCCCCATAACCATGTTTTATAGATTCAGCCTTCCACATGTCACCTAATTCCATTCCAACAGGTGCTTTTTCCATGAAGATGGCAACTTTCTTGGGCTTCTGTGCTGCCGGAATGGTGTCAAGGAGATCAAAGACCCCCTTGGCGCAGTCAGGGGATTTGGGAAAGGGAGAAAAGTTGTATTTGTATCCCTTCTGGTGGATGCTGTAAAGATAAGTGCCCACCATGAGGAATGGAACTTTGTTCTTTTCGGCAATCGGAGCCTGTGCCGCATGCATAGGGCTTGAAAATCCTCCCAAGTAAGCAACCACATCGTTGGTTGAATATAGAGTCTCCATTCTGCTTACAGTCAGAGTCATATTCGATTCATCATCCAAGAGAATGAGTTCCAAGGGAATTTTCTTGTTAAACTCTTTAACAAAGACGCCTCCGTTTTTGTTGATATCGTCAATGGCAATCTCATATCCAGCCTTGCACATGGCTCCTCCTGAACCAAATGGTCCGGTCAAGGAACACGAAGAGCCGACCTTAATGGTTTTGGGAGCCTCTTTGGCTGCCGCAAAGGCCCAAGAAGAAAGACCCATTACCAAGAAGATTCCCAATACTGTAATAGTAAATACCTTCTTCATCATATTGTCCTCCTTTCTATATTTTTCAATGTTAATGAAATTTCTTGTTTAGGTACTTATCCGTTCTCTCTCTTCTCGGTCTCAGGGAAGAAGATCCGTTATATTGATTTCGAGCATCTTCACAGAGGCAAGAATCCGGTCGACGTTTCGGTCCACAGCCTGCATTCCTCCTGAAAGGCTCTTTAGCTCTTCGGCTGCCTTCTTAATGGTTTTGATTCGAGTGTCAAGCTTTTTCATCTCCCTTCGAGTCATCGAATTCTCCTTTAACCCTCTCACCTCCGTATAACCCCTCCACACCTCCCCTTATTTAAGGGGAGGTTGGGTGGGGTTACCCATGTTTTCTCAAGTCTTTGAATCGTTTAGCCTTCACCTCATACCGCGGTAGTGATTGATACGGGTGAACCTCAACGTTATAGCCGAGGTTTGTCTTCAGGCGAAGCTGATCCTTGAGCTGACTGAGAATCAGATCGCGATTCGCTTCATCCTCCGGCAGCAGTTCGATCTTAAGCGTAATATCGTCCAAATCCCCTTTTTTCATCACCAACACCTCAAACTCATCGCCCAGCCCCTTAATTGAACGAACCACCTCTTCGATCGCCGACGGGGCTACTAGCACCCCTTTGATTTTAGTTATATCATCCGCCCTTCCCGCGACCCCTCCCTGAATGATGCGGAATGTCCTTCCACACGGACAGGGGTCCTTTGACCACTCGGCCACATCCTTAGAGTCAAATCGAATGCATGGTTGGGCGATCCGGTCGAGAGCGGTAATGACAATCTTCCCTTTTCGTCCTGGCTCCTTGATCGGCTGCCCTGTCTCCAGATCCTCCAACTCTACCAGAAATAGCGCTTCGTTTACGTGAAGACCTCCGGGCTGCTCCATGCATTCAAAGCCCCACGCCCCAATCTCTGTCGCCCCCACGTGATCATAAACCTTCGCCCCCCAGGCCTCCTCCATCCTCCGCTTCGTTGACGGGATGCTCGCCCCCGGCTCCCCAGCACAGGTGATCTTGCGGATCGTCAGATCCTTCGCCGGATTGATCCCCAGCTTTTTGACCGCCGTGTCCGCCATCCCCAGCACATACGTCGGTGTCGCCATCATCGCCGTGGCCTGCAGTTCTTGAATCTTCAGCAGTCGAGCCTCCGTATCCAGGACGCCGCCGGGAATGACCTCGCACCCCAGTTTTTCTGCTGCGTAATGACCCGCCCAAAAAGCTACAAAAATATTGTATCCAAACGGGAGGAAGACCCGGTCCGTCCTCCGATATCCTTGGGCATAGAGCAGATAAGCCCACGCCTCTGACCACCACTCCCAGTCCTGCCAGGTATCGGGCTGATAGATAGGTGTCCCTGTCGTCCCGGAGGTCTGACGAAACTCGGTCACCTCCTCCAGCGGAACGCAGAGGGCGTCCCCATAGGGAAAGGGATCCTTTCTCTGGATATCCCTCATCATTGCTTTCTCCACCTTTGGGACCCTGGCTACATCCTCGTAAGTCCTGACATCTCCAGGCTCGAGCCCCGCTTCCTGATAGAGCTTCCGGTGAAACCTCGACCTCTCGTAAGCCCATTCCAGAATCCTTTTAAACTTCTTAACCTGAAGAGCTCGTAACTTATCCTGCGGCAGCGTCTCCGCAACAGGATTCCAGTAACTTTTCGTCTCCTCATGGAAGGTCTTCATTTCATCCCCTGTGGGTCGTATGACTTTTCTTTAATGTTTCTGCAGATATTGAATACCCGGTCCCGGCGGTTAGATGATCGGCGGCGGCGCGCGAACCGATAAGCGGTCTGGAAGTGTTTCCAATCTTCTACTTTGTGTTGTGATAATTCTAATAAGTATATTGAGAACTAAGATTTTGTCAAGCAAAATCGGCTGGCTATAATCCGGATGTGTCCACCCAGATGGAAGTGAAGGTCCACACACGTCCCGGCCGAGGTGAGACAGGCTCGTTGGTCATCTCTTCTTATCAATACTTTTTCAAGCTTAGGAAAAAATTCGCCCCTCCCGATTTCAGAAAAGAGGAGAGTTAAAGAAAGGACTATTTCTTTCAACTTTGAGTATCAAGACTAGTTTCATCACGGGGTTGATTTTTTAGCAAAAGAGAGCTTTAATTCTGTTTAGGGGAGAGAAAACGATGAGCACCGAATCAGAGCCGAAGGCTACAGAAAAACAGGGGAGGAATGGAGCGGGCGCCGCAGTGGATGACCAGACCGGCAAGAGCCATGTTGAGTTTACATCGATCGCACTCAAGGGGCTT
>DASPPQ010000209.1:0-5585 GCA_035625415.1 Thermodesulfobacteriota bacterium | reverse complement strand
TAATGGGTGATTTTCGGGGGTCTCAGGACCCCTCGCAATTATGAGATCGTTGATTGTGGTGCATTCTGTGAGGTCATTTTTTTTCTGCATCTCACCCAAGAATCTGCCTGGGGACTTTTTCGACAGTCTCTCCTGTAATCGAGTTCTTAAATGTTTCTGTTTTAATCCAATGTTCCAATCCGAAATCAATAAGGACTGGGAAGGTTCTTCATACTTTCAAGGAAGAGATACAGGACTTTTATGAAAAAGTCTTCCACTATTAACTTCCATTAAAATATTGAAATTTGACAAAGATAGAGTGGTTATGGGAACTTATTACGATAGCCGGGGCTCGGCATCGAAAATGCAAGTAAAACGTTGAGGAAGAAGTCCGCTTATCTTCATGCAACTTCAGTTTCAAGGCACCTTCGGGGGGTGGATTAGGGAAACCCCCCGCCAATTATGTTAAAAGGGGCAGGGTCAGCAGTGCCTCTGTTTTTTTTTAGCTCTTTCTTCCAGAAACATTTCAATCAATGGAGAAGTGAATGAGGAGTTTCCTGATTAATAAAAACTTATCTCTCTATTACTGGCTCAAAAAGAGAATCGGTAAGAAGAGTGCTTACAGGGTAGCAAGTGTCTTTGAGAAAGTTATCCTCATCTTTGGGAGAGAACAGGTGGAAGGCTGAAAATGGTTGCTTATGAATTCTATTTACATGATGGCGACCTGGGAGAATTTAATTTACTTGGCATTTTGCCAGAAAGGAGAAAGGACCTATTAAGAATAACCTGGGAATCAATTGTGAAGTGGGGAAAGTTGGTTGCAGGTGATAGTGTTGATATTCGTAATATGTATTTTATTCAAATAGAAATATAGGGAGGGATGTTAACTTAAGCTTTTCAATTGAAGGGTGGCTCAAAGAATAAAGGCAGGGCAGAAATGGTCTGCTTTTTTTGTTTATTTCGGTAATTATCAACTGCGAGATCAATTCATTATTGCAGAGTAGGTGAAGCTCGCAACCTGACGCCCGAGGACTCCTTCCTGAAATGTTGCTTTTCGATTTCTACCCTCCTATGCAACATTTCAATCACAAATCAGCAAGATGCCAAGTTTCCCAATGAGATTCTTCCTTAATAGTCAATATATTTGGGAGTATTTTTTACTGGTCTTTTTCCGCCTGTTCCTAATCAACCTTACAAGCTAACCCTTAGCCTTTCAGGCGACTTATGGCCATCTCCTGCCGCGGCTCTCATGCAAAGTGAATCTGGGGAAAGCTCGTAGGACTTAGAGCTTTATCGGAAAAGTCACCCTATCCCCCAATTATTCCGTTGCTCACTTATTTGAATTTCTCCATATCAAGAGTATATTCAGGTGGATACTCCATGGACCATAAAAGAGGTATTAGAAGGAAAGTCCCTGCTATCAAAGCGGGGATATATGTCTGATCGCGTATAATTGTCTTTTGAAAGTCTTTGTAACCTTCTTTCTTTAATGTGACTCTTCTCGCCGTCCCCGCTATTGCCCTATCAGTATAGGTGTAAGGTGTTTCCCCTTTAAGCTGTCCATTCAAGTATACCTCCGCTCCAGGTGGATTGGATTTTATTATGGTTGTACTTGCGCATCCAAAGAGGAAAAAGAAGATCGAAATTAAGCCAATAAGTTTTTTCATAGGATACCTCCATAATAGATTTTGGATATGGTGTAGCCTATCACAATTCTACTTTTATTACTACCAAAAGGCGAGCTTTAACTTCCGCCACTATTGCTTTTGTCTGAATTTTGAAAACTTTCCTTGCCATCTAGACGATCTGTTTCCAATTGCCTTTTTGCTACCTTGCTACTTTGAACCAATGCCGATGGCGCCCCTTGGGCCGAATAAGAAAGATAATTTTCAGAGTCTCATTTTAACCTTGACAAAAAATTCCCCTTATGTATTATTAGGCCAATCAGCTTAACCAGACTTTCTCTTTCCAAAGGGGTAAGGGATGGACAAGGGCCCTTAAAATATTTCTTTCAAGTTTTGAGTTCCCATAGAAAACTTGGATCAGTATGTCTATCTGACCCTAAATATGGCCAAGAGTACACAAATAGCAGCTCAAGTCGGTATGTAGGGAAGGAGCAAAATTATGCGTTTCAGGCATGGCAAATTATTTCCCAACAAGCCTAAAGATGAAAGGAGGTTATGTGTATGCAGTACAATCTGAAAGGTTTAATGAGAATTGCAGCAGTTTTAGCCCTGATCTTGACATTTGCAATTGGATGTTCAACCCCAGTTTACTTCCACAACATTACGCATACGTACGATGCACAGGGCAAATTGATAAAAGTTGAAGAGGTAGAGGGGATTACTCAACCAAATCCATCGTCGAGTCCAATGAGAGTCAGGATTGACTACTCGAATAAAATTGAAAAATAGGTACATAGCGGGTTGTCGTACGTACAGATTATTTGAAACCATGCCTGAAACGCAAATTTATTTTTACATGCCAGTATCTGCTGGAGGCATATTAGAAATTGTAGGCTATTCGTCTAATTTTTAGAAAAAGATAGTGTTGTCTTCTGTGAACGAGTTAGTAGTATTAAGAATTAAATCTGAAAACCTGGTAGTATTTAGGTTAGCAAGAGAAGGTTTGGCATAGGTTATGTATCCTGCAAACTTTGTAAGCCACCAGTTAGTGACTGACTTAAGAAGGAGGTGAAACTAGAATGAAATCAGGTAAACGTTTTCTTATCACTTGTTTAATCCTACTATTGTTTTGCTCTAGTTGCGCATATAATCAGAACTGGACCAAAAACAATTACTCTCAAGAACAATTTAATAATGATTCCATTGAGTGCCATAAAAAAGCAAACTCAATGACATCCGGTGAATGGGTTTGGATTATACCACCTATAGGGGCAATAAATGAGAATGATAAGCATATTTATTACAATCGATGTTTACAAGGCAGGGGTTACACACTACTTAACGAATCTAAACCAACGCCTCCTCCCGCTAAGGTAGTCCTGGAGACGGAGCCAGCGCCGTCTCCACCGCCCAAACCAGCTCCATCGGCGCCGGCACCACCATCACCGCCGAAGGTCATTGACAAGATGACACTGCATGTACTTTTCCACTCCGGGAAGTCCATTCTTACCGAGGCCGACGTGAAGGAACTCCAGAAGGCCGTTGCTTTTGTGAAGAAATACCCTGGCGCTAATATCAGGCTTGACGGGTACACTGACAGTAGCGGCACAGATGCGTACAATATAAGCCTCTCTGAAAGGAGGGCAGTGGCCGTCAAGGACTATCTCATCAAGGAAGCCGGCGTTTCCAGCCCGAAGATCAGGGTGGTTGGACATGGTAAGGCAGATCCTGTGGCGGACAACAAGACCGCGGAAGGAAGGGCCAAGAACAGAAGGGTCGAGATTTCAATTCTGTCTGATTAGATGTCAGAGACTTATGAAATTGCATTTCGGGATAGTGCAAAGCCGGCAGCAGACAAAGGCCTGGCCTCGAAATCAGGTAATCACGGGAGAACTCTTGAAAATTCGGGTAATGCAGGACCCGATGAGCACACTTCTTATTGAAAAAAGGAAGAAGAAGGACTGAATTTGACAGAAGTTAAAAAATCATTTTTGAGATTGTTGAAATGGAGACGTTAAAATGAAAAAGATTTTACTGTTGACTACGGTTTTAGGGTTATTGTTAATGAATGGGTGTGCTACTGTCACTGTACCTGAAAACTTTGTACCTAAAGCCAGTTCGGACTTTAATATTGATATTAAACTGTACAACAGAAGTCATTATGTCTCATTAGAATGTGGTTACGATCACCTGAAGACGCTAGGTTGGCTCCCCGGTTACCGAGAAAACCTCACTGAAGGAGTTTTGGTTCTTGCCGACAGCAAAATATTATTTATAGTGGCTAGACCAGAAAAATACGAGAAGATATTAGAAATAAAATATGATGAGATTGCGGACATACTTGTTCCAACCTGGGGAGCTGGAAGGCGATTAGCGATTAAACGCAAAGACAATTGTTACACTTTCCAAATTGTTTCTGGAAAGCGTATTGACAGAGGGAAGACTTACGAATTTTACAGATTTATAGCCAATAAGGCACATATTCCCATTCCAGAGAAATTTAGGGATGCGAAATGAAGATGATTAAATCAAAACAAGTCGGGAAGCTGATAGAGAAGGAAGAAGAAAGGAAATAGCAAGGTCCTTACAATCGACTTCACTCTATAGAAAGAACTGGCAAAAACACGAGAGGCATTCAGAGGTATATACTGGAACAGGCAAGTAGAGTCCTCGTTGAAAATTCAAATTTAGAGAACCAAGGCAGAGGCAGAAATGGTTCTGCCTTTTTTATGCAGGTTTCAATCAGTAATCCTTAGCCCCAAGATCATCTCGCCATTGAAGATAAGTAGGTGTTATTCGCAGCCTCTTTTCCGAGGACTCATTCCTGAACTCAACAACTCGGCATTTTGACAAAGTATACACGATTTGAATCGGTAATCGTGGGTGCTCTTTATTTCTTGACAACTTTCTCCCTTTTCTTGCATAGTTAGCTAATTCCAAAGCAGGTTCTTATCACTCTTTTCGATGACCCTGCGTTCCAACCCCCTGGCAAGAGTTGTTTGACTGGCTAGACGCATTCTAATTTGAATTTAGAGTAATCGAGGTCGCAAACAGGATGGCTACATGGGAAGAATTGCTTAAAATGGGGGTCACGTTCGAAGGCGTGGAGGCGGAGGTCGCTGCAGCAGCGCGCCTACTTCGCGAGCAGTTCCCGGGAGACCCACAGGACATTGCCATGTGGGACATTGGTTGCGGGACCGGTCGGCATACGGCGTACCTCGCCCATTTGGGTTTTAGCGTATATGCCAGTGACAACGCCCCGACTGCCCTCGCGAATACTAGGGAACTGCTTGCCGCCGAAGGCCTCTCGGCCACATTCGCAGAGGCAGATATGGAAGAGGCACCGTTCGGCGAGACGATATTTCACGGGATTGTGATCTGGAATGTAGTCCAGCACGCGACATCTGCCAAGATTGCTCGGGTAATCGCCAATTTGAAAGATCACCTGCTTCCCGGCGGGATCTTTGTCCTAAGTGTGAAGTCCACCAAAGCCGAAGAAGCAGGTCAAGGCGAGGAACTCGAGGAGGGCACGTATGTGATGGCAGGGGGTCCGGAAGCGGGCGTTCCCCACCACTATTTTTCCAAAGATGAATTAGATGCCCTGCTCGCCCCATTGGAAATCATCCATCTCGTGGAGGTGCAGGAAGACATGTTTGCAGTTGCGACACCCCGGCCCGGCATCAAGAAGCACCTACCATATCACAACGCCCATTGGTCGGTTATGGCGAAAAAAACTGGGTCAGACTTTAAAAGAACAAAGACCCTTGCTGGAAGTTAATGGACTGTACTGAATGTATTTAGAAAAAATGCTCTGCTTATTTAAATCCCAAAAGGGGATGCTAGTGTACTGCGTCAGAAGTCCCTTTACTTTGAATGTCATTCCGGGCTTGACCAAGCTTGCCCCGTGCTTGACACGGGGGAATCCAATGATTTCAACTGGATTCCTGCTTTTGCAGGAATGACAGCTTCTGAACTTATGTA
>DASPPQ010000208.1:0-6431 GCA_035625415.1 Thermodesulfobacteriota bacterium | reverse complement strand
GGCGGTATTCTGGAAGCAGCAGCCAAGAGGTATGGCCATGAAGGGCTTCTGAGGGTGAACTCCCTTAACTATGAGGCTTACACCTGGCATGTCCTCAGCGGTATCACCGGAGGGATTGTCAGCCAGTCGGATTCTCCTATGGGAGGGTTGGGGCTTTCGCCGGCCTTTCCGGTTGGAGCAAGCCTGAAGGTCATAAGAGACCATGAGCCTATCCTAGTAGACTTTGGGACTTGCTATCATGGTTACCAGGCAGATGAGACCCGCATGTTTTCCGTAGGAAAGATGAAACAGAAATTCATTGACGCTTATAAAACCTGCCAAGAAATCCATGACACGGTCTTGGAAGAAACCCGACCAGGAGCGGATGGGGAAGCCATCTTTGTGAGGACCCTCCGTCTGGCGGAGAAGCGGGGCTATAAGGACAGTTATCTTGGACCGCCCGGACTCCAAACTCGCTTCATTGCCCATGGCATCGGACTGGAACTGAACGAATTGCCCTTTATCGCCCGGGGTCGATCTTATCTTCTTGAGGAAGGAATGACTTTTGCTCTAGAACCCAAAATTGTTTTTCCAGGAGAGGGTTCCGTGGGTCTCGAGAACACGGTGGTTGTCACTCGCGGGGGCTTCGAAATCCTTACTCCAGCGTCGCAAGACATCTTTCAGGTATGAGGCTACCGGCTGTTAGTGTTGCCTCTCCTTGGCAATCTCCGTCTTAACATTCTATTGAAGGATAAAGATCGCTGAAACATCGATTTTGTTTCCTTATCCTTGGTGATCTTTCCTCAATACAGCGCCAGAGGATCGACGAGATCGATCATGACATACCCTAATCTTGGAGACTCCCCTTGATCGAAGGGAGCGGGCAGCTTATACCCGTATTGGTCCGGAATCCCTGACTCGAATACAAACGGAAAAACGGCTGCGTTACTTTCGTTCCCAGTCTTGTCGAGAACGGAAACCTTCAGAGTAATCTGTGTCCACTCGTGCATATATCCTATTTTTGAACTGAAGGTATTCCATTGGATATATCCTTTGAAGTGCTTCCGATATTCTGGCCTTAGATAGATCCAATCCGTTGGATAATGACCATAACCGGGCCCATCCACCACTAAAGCGACTCTCAGCATGTCGGTGTCGGGGTCCTCTGCCTCGACATAGATTTTCCAGATATATCCGTAATATCCCCTCCCGACTGCAAAAGCGTGGGTAATGATAGGCGCTTTGCTCTCCGGTTTGGGTTCTGTCCATCCTGAAGGCGCTCCAGAGAGAGCTATCAACAACACACTAATAAAATAGATCCATTTATGATTCATATTTTCACCCCTTCGTTGAAATTTAGGAACGCAACATCTAAATTTCAAGGAATTTAGAAGTTCCAATAAGAGGACTAGGGGGGTCCGGGCAAATCTTATCTCCTTGAAATAGGGGTAGGCGATGATTAAATATAAGTTGTTAAATCCAGTGCTATTGGCGTTAGGACTGGATTCTTAACGGGAAAGGAGGAATAAAAAATGAATAAAACAGAAAGAATGTTTATAGCGCTAGGTTCAATTTTCTTCCTTGTCCTTCTTGGCAGTAGCGCTTTTGTCCAAGGGTATAATGAATTCCCTGAGGGAGTGGTGGGGGCCACTTACCAGCCAACGGGGTGGGATACCTATGAGGCCAGTTGGTTGATTGGCCACGGCGTTGCAACCAAGGAAGGCGGAGATTTAGGACAAATTAGCAGTCTTGTGATCGACAAGACAAACGGTCGTATTGCGGTAGTGGTCCTCTCTGATGTACCAGGTCTGGGACATGAGCTATTGCCCATTCCCTTTAGCTCGATTGAAAGAACTGGTCAGGAGACTTTTGAATTCAACTCGGGCGACATGGAGATAGGGGTAGCCCTCGGTCCGAATTATGTGGGTGAGGACCCGTATATTTATTCAGTGACACGATTTCCGAGTTATTCTGAGTTCTACGGCCTTCCTTCAGTGATGGATGTTGGTTGGCTTGCAGACCTCTACAGACACTATGGCCAAGTCCCTTATTGGACAGAACAAGGGGAACGATCGCCCATGGCGTTGGACCTCTATGAAAGCGCCGGACTGATGGGCGCTGAAGTTCAATTGCCAGATGGAGAAGCGGGAGGACGGATCAATGATTTTGTGATCGACGCTTCAGATGGGCGGGTAGCTTTCTTGGTCCTCGACAATGTTCCTGGAAGGGAGACCAGTTTGATCGCTGTTCCGTTCGGCGCACTATCAGCCCGTGGCGAGAATGGTTTTGTCCTCAACACCACCAGGCAGCAACTGACAATTGTGTCTGGTTTTGACGAGTTTGCGGATTTGAACAATCCCCGATGGGCTGGAGATGTTTACAGATACTTCGGCCAGCAACCTTACTGGACCGACAGCGCGGAAATGGCACCCATTCCTGAAGGGAGGATGGGACCAGAATCAAATTCGTTGGACTGGTACCAAATGTACGGCTATTGAGAAAGGGCTCCTTCAACGTCCTTCAGGGGACAGCGAAAGTAATCGTTCGCTGTCCTCTTTTTTTCATCCCGAATTTTTTACAAGCCTTCCCTGGACTGCCTCCCTTGCGAATCTGAATAAGATGGTTTGCAACCCATCCACTTTTAAATGACAGATCAATTCATCCATAATAACCCACCCGTTGTTCTTCCTCGTGGTTACATCATTTGACCATGTCCATAACAGATGATAAGCTCTTAATCATGTACAGTGAGAAGACCCAGCTTTTTGATGAATGGCCTGACGCCTATGATAGATGGTTTACTACACCTATTGGCTCTCTGATAAGAAGATATGAACTTGAATTAATTATGAATCTGTTGAAGCCAAAACGAAGTGAGGCTATTCTGGACGCCGGTTGCGGCACAGGGGTTTTCACGGTCGATATTCTGGCGTCAGGTTCGAGTGTGGTTGGACTGGATCTATCCCTTCCCATGCTCGCACGTGCGGGAAGGAAACTCGATGGCCTTCCCTTCCAGAGGGTGCTCGGAGATATAGTGTGTCTTCCCTTTATGGAAAGTTCCTTTGACAAGGTAGTTTCAGTGACCGCTCTCGAATTCATTGAGGATGCGAAAGAGGCGGTAGGGGAGATGTTCCGTGTCACCCAAAGAGGAGGGACCATCGTTGTCGCATCCCTGAACAGCCTGAGTCCTTGGGCTTCGCGAAGAATGGCTGAGGCAAAGGAGAGGCACACAATATTTGAGAGGGCGATTTTCCGATCCCCGGACGAACTACGTTCTCTTGGCTCTGGAGATAGCGTGTTGAAAACGGCAATCCATTTCGAAAAGCAGGATGATCCAGAGCGGGCGGCTAGGATTGAACATGAAGGACAGAGAAAAGATTCAAAGACGGGCGCCTTTGTGGCTGTGCGCTGGATAAAACCATGATAGGTTTCCCCATGCTTTGCCCACGTGCACACAGCCGGGTCTAAAGCTTTTTCCAACCCGCTCGTTGGTCGACCAGTCGTTTGAAGGCTTTTTGCAAAGGAGATGAGTGAGCTTATAAGAGGAGGCGAGAATGGATCAAAAGAAAAAATTATCCGTGGTCATTGAACACTGGATTGAGCACAATGAAAGCCATCGCGCCGAGCATAAGAAATGGGCTCAAACAGCTGGTGAGTTAGGATTAGATTCGGTAATGGCCGAGATCGAAAAAGCAATGGAAAAAATTTCTCAATCGAACGAACACCTGGAGAGGGCTTTAAAGGGCATATCGTCTTATGATTTTGAGTGAAGGTCCCGCCCACAGTGCGAGACCCGGCATTGTAATCTCATTCGTGTTGTGCCCCCTAAGCCCGTCTATTCCGCTTTGGCGGGACGGGGCACGGTCCCGTCACGATCACTTTTGAGTTTCCAATTCCTTTTTCTTCTGGGTAAGCGCGAAGATGTGACCGATCTCTTCGTCGATCAGGATATCAATTTCGTTTTTTCCTAAGTACTCAGGAACCAATTTCTTCATCGTCGTATAAAACACCACAGAATCCTTCTCAAAAGCAATAGCAAGATCTAACGCCTCTATCGGTGTCTTACATTTTGAAACAAACTCACGAACATCTTTGCTTTTCAAGAACACATGGCTATCGGCTGCCGCTTTGAGGTAGAGATGGAGTTCCTGGTTTGGATCGAAGAAATCCCCTCCTTTTGCCATGCGGGACAATCGCTGCCTCAGCTTTTCAAAAAAGTCGATGTGTTTGGATTCCCAGCTCGCCAGGTCCAAAAAGAGCTTTTGTGCAGAAGGATCCGGACAATTTTTTGCGGCCATGCTGTAAAATCTTTGTCCATTCTGTTCAATCTGGACTCCCATTTGAAAGATCTCGTCGGCGTTGAAATCGAAAGACATATTTATTCCCCTTACGAAAGACTCTTTAAGAACTTCAGCAGGGCCGCATTAAAAGCCTCGGCCTGCTCCACATTGGAAAGATGGCGGGCAGACGGAAGTATCACCAGTTCCGAGTTGGAGATACGTTTTTGCATGGCTTCTGAGGCAGAGACCGGTGTTCCAGGATCGTCCTCCCCCACCATGATCAGTGTCGGCATTTTAATCTTCGAGAGTTGTCCCAAATAATTAAGCCTTCGAATCGCTTCCGCGCAGCCAATATATCCAGATACAGGGGTAGCCAAGAGCTGTTCTCGAATCAGCGTTAATATCTTGAGATTTTGTTTAAGAAAAGATGGAGTGAACCAGCGTTCCATGGTTTGGTCCGATAAAGTCTTCATGCCTTCCTTCCACGCTTTATCCATACGCTCCTGCCATAATGGTTGGGCTTCTGCAGGGACGATGGCAGCCGTATCACACAAAATGAGGCTCGTGAGGCGATGAGGATCTTTCAGGGCGAGACTCTGACCGATCATTCCCCCCAGGGAGAGTCCCACAAAGTGCACTCGATCAATCCGCAAGGCGTCCAATAATCTAATGACATCTCCCGCCAAAAGGTCCAAGGTATATGCTCCTGATGGAGCATCGCTGCCGCCATGGCCACGGATATCGTACCGGAGTACCTGAAAATAAGGATTCAAGGCATCCATTTGAGGATCCCACATAAGCAGACTGCAGCTCAAGGAATGACTCAAGACGACCACCTGAGCGCCTTTTTTCCCAGAAAGCTCGTAATTGATGTGAATATCATTCGCCTTGATTCGCATCAAATCCCCCCCATTTTTTCAGTAGCTTTATCCACGATAAACGAACAATGACCCCTTGTCAACGGATATTCCAGGACGATTTCAAAGGACTCGCTTATCCCTTTATCCGGGAGGTCAGTTTGATGGCTCAGATGGTTCAGGGAAGTTTTTTTTGACAAAGGGGGAGAAAAGGGTTATTTTATAACCAACAATTACCATAGGGGGGTATAGTATGGAGCAAGGAAGAAAAGACGTTTTGCTGAGGTTACGAAGAATCGAAGGACAGATCCGGGGGTTACAGAGGATGGTGGAACAACGAGTCCCTTGTGCGGATATTCTGATGCAGGTGGCCGCCGTTACTGCCGCCGTCAAAAAAGTGGGGACAGTCGTTGTGAAAACCTACATGGAAGAATGTCTGAACAAGACTCAGAGGGCCCCCGGCGTCAAGAGAACGGAGACCTTAAGAGATTTCCAAAAAGCCGTTTCAAGGTATATTGATTGGGCGTAAATAAATTGCGGAATGTAGATTGCGCCCCTTTAAAGACTGGGGCCACTGCGTGGGATTGCGGAATTCATAAGGCAAACAAAGGGTTAATTATTAGAGACTTGGGTGAAAGGAGAAAGGGAAAATGGCTACAATTTTGAAAGTTAAAGGAATGAGCTGTCAACATTGCGTGATGTCCGTCACAAAGGCGCTGGGTCAACTGGACGGGGTTAAGAATATACAGGTAGACCTTGCGAAAGGAGAGGTTCGATTTGATAATACGAAGGAGATTGCCTCGAACCGGATTCAGAAAGCCATCAGTGCTGCAGGGTACGAAGTCGTTCCGTCATAGACGGAACTCTTAAATCCGAGGCACGAAATTTGAAATCCGAAACAAACTCGAATTTTCAAGGTGATGAAAACGACGTCCTAGACGGACAGGTATTTAGGGTTTTTTGAAAATTTGAATTTAGGATTTGTTTCGAGCTTCGATATTTGAAATTCGAATTTATTTTTCGAAGGGAGCAAAACATGCCTATCTACGAATATCGTTGTCGAAAGTGCGGAGAAGTTTTTGAGAGGCTTCTGAAGGTCAATGAGAGAGGAGACTCCTTAACGTGCCCCTCTTGTGGAGAACGTAAGCCCGAAAAAATCCTCTCTCGTTTTTCGTCATCTAAGGGCTCGGAGTCGTCATCTTCCTGCGGCCCTGCGGGTGGTTCCACAAAATTCTCTTGAGGCTGATTGAGAACCGGTAGTTCACCGGTCTCCCAGACTTTTTGTGAACCTGACAAGGTTAAAAGAGTGATTTGT
>DASPPQ010000207.1:0-6854 GCA_035625415.1 Thermodesulfobacteriota bacterium | reverse complement strand
GGAAAGCCCAGAAGACCCGATCATCGAGGCGATAGAGATTGTATTCAGCCATTGTGAAGGCGGGCAGAGAAAAGGGTTCAGCGGTCATCATCTTCACCCCAGGATTCTTCTTTTTTGTAAGTCCTCGGCCACATCTTTAAGGCCTGATCGTTTTAAAGTGGGCTCGGTAGGGATGCCGGATCTAACATCCCATCCCATCAGTCTATAATACTCACTTTTTGAACGCTCCAAGTCTTCCCGGAGATATTTTCTGCCTCCGGCGTCTTCCTTTTCAAAATAGAGGTCACGGAGGATGTCGTCCTTACGGGTGCGGCCATCTCTTACGGCTAAAGCTCTTTCCAGGGTGCACAACATCTCCCCTTTTTGATAGGATTCCTCTAAACTCATCTCGATTCCAGTGACTGCCGAATAGAGACGGGATTCTAAGGTCACGTCTCCCACATGATCAGACGAATTGGCATTGAAAAGGTAAGGGAAGAGAATATCACAGACGATGTAGCTGTCCTTCAGAAGGGAATATTGATGGTATCGCTTTACCACAGGAGCAGACCATTTCCAATTCAGGCTTTTTCCATCCGGTGTAAGAAATGCCGCAGCTTCTTCTGAACCATATGCCGCTTTCATCACGGGTTTGAGAAGGGGAAAGATTTTTTCTGGCACTGCAGTGAGGGCATTCTGTCCGATGGTGGAAGCCGCACCCCAGAGCATTGAAATGTAACTGTGAGAGACTAAGGCATCCCGGTTATCAAGAACCCACATCAAGGCCAGTGCCGGAACAGCATATCCCGTAGGGAACCCTCCAAGATAAACCCAGTGTTCGCGATAACCGCCGAATTTTCCGGCCCTGGGGTAATACATCCAGGAAAGTTTCTCTGCCTTCCCGCCGAGCTTCGCCGCTGCTCGCTGCCCGCCTTCGGCAAGAAGATCACCGAATCCTTCACGGTCGGCGATTTTGTGCAAAAGCATGGAGATGAAGTTCCAGGAACCGATTTCCTTCAGCGGAAGACCTGTACCTTCTTCGGTGATAAGTTTCTCGCGGTAACAATCGGAAAGCCAAGGGATAATGGCCATCAATTCGTAGGCGTTGATCCCGTACAGGTCAGCGAGCTTGGCAGCCTGCCAAGTGATTTTACTATAGCCCTTTTCGGGCTTATCAACTATGGATTCCAAATACATGTAGGATTGTGCGCAAAAGGCCACGCCGGTGGTAATATCCGGGCCTTTCACTCGTGAGCGGCAGGATACGGGGCAGGCGAAACAGCCATCCGGGGTCTGAGAGTAGCCTGAGGAAGGATCTTGACAGAGGTCGAGAACTTCACCGGGAAGTAAGGATAGACTTCCCCGGCCATAGCCTCCTCCCCAGATATTGTATTTAAACCCCTTCTCCTCCGGCAGATAGGGGTTGCTATTTAAAGGTTTGCGGGAGAAGAGCTTTTGGATATGGTAGGAAGTCTCCATTAGTTCTTTCGGTTTGGCCACGGTTACAGTCCCGGTGCCCCGAACTGCGATGGCTTTCAGGTTCTTTGACCCCATCAGGCCGCCAAACCCTCCCTGGCCTGAAGCATCCCCTGAATCTGTCAAAATACAGGCGATTCGACTTCGATTTTCTCCAGCTCTTCCAATGACCATCACTCGAGTCTTATTTCCGTGGAGCTTCCAAATCATCTGTTGGGTCTGGTAAGTATCAAGGCCCCACAAGCGTGTCGCATCAAGGATCTCGGCTTTTCCTTCCGTGATCCAAAGATAGACCGGTTTTGAGGCTTTTCCCTGGACGATGAGGACGTCATATCCTGCCCACTTTAACTCGGGTGCAAAATGCCCCCCCACACCCGACCGGCAAAAGGATTCGTTCGGAGCAGTCTGGGGAGATTTTCCCAACACCATGAATCTCCCCGATGTAGGGGCAAGTGTCCCTTGAAGAGGACCGGTGGCGAAGATAAGCCGATTCTCCGGATCGAAGGCTCCGACCTCTGGCGGCACTTCGTCCCAGCAAATCTTTGCTCCAAGTCCCCGGCCTCCAAGGAATCTTGGCGCGTAATCAAAGGTGGAAATCTCAGAGATCTTCCGAGAGGTGAGATCTACCCGAAGAATTTTTCCAACCCATCCGCCTTTTGGGTTCATCTCAATCCTCTTTGATTACGGGATAACCGACGAGCAGTCCCTTTTCCGACCGTTCCATCCGCAACACGCCGAGAGGGCAAAACTTCACACATTGGGGTTCTCCAAAACAGAGGTGGCATTTAACCGCCCTGTGCCTTTGGGCATCGAAAACGGGCCGGGAAGGTCGAAAAACTTGCCGGCAGGCCTCAACACACTTCTGGCAGCCGATACAGACTCTTTCATTAATCACCCTGGCAAAGGTTCCCTTCTGTCTATCCACTTGAAGGGCAGTCACCGGGCAAGCCTTAAGGCAGGGAGGATCGGCACACTGATGGCAAACCTTTGGCTGGTAATCTCCTCCTAGATAATCTTTCTCGAGGGAAATTCTTGCTAGGGAAGTAGAGTTTCGGCCTTCACTATTGAAATTGGTGCAGACCATCTCACAGATACGGCATCCTGAGCAGAGGGATTTGTCGACCAAAATCACTCCTTTAGCCAATGCGATTTTTTGTCCGTTTGGAAAGGTAAGGACTTCGAAAAGTTTTCCGATACTAATGACACTTCCAAGAGCGAAAGCGCTGAGGGTTAGGCCTTTAAGGGCAGTTCGCCGGTCAACGTCCTTGGCCATTTATGTTTCTTGCCTTTCACGTGCTGAAAAATGGAAACTCAAGATGTGATCACTTTCCGGCTTTGGAACTGGCGGCTTTAAGTGAGTTGCAGGGGGAGAGAAATAAGGCCTCGTGGGGATCGGACCAAAAGATTCATCGGTCTCTTCTATGATGAGTTTGTAATAGTATTTTGCTTCCGTACCCATGCTCTTATCCACGTACTCATACACATTTTTACCGGACGTGAGACTGACCATGTCTACTTCCTTATAAGGACCTTCCTCAAAGGTTTCAGCGCGCAAGATTCGAATCGCCATTCCGCTTTTGAATCCATCCTTCACTTTCCAGGTGAGCTTGGCTGCTCGATACAATGCCTGGACTTTAAAATCGAGGACGGTTGGATCTGCCTTCTGAGGCCAGGACGCGCTTGGAAAGGCGATGAGAACGGAGAGGAGAGAAAAGATAGCAGTTTTGGTCATCATCGATTCTCCGGGATCTTATTTTTTAGAAATTCCCCCCTTCTCGGAAATGAGGAGGGGGGAATTTTAGAGGGTAGGTTAACCTAAAATGAGCTTGAGGTCGTCATCTTTTCTCGCATATCCAACGCCAAGCTTTACTGCCTGGAGGATCTGCTTTTGATGCCATGCATACATGCCAATCTTGTTCTGGGCCATGTTCGGGTACCATTCCTGCAAGATCTTAATGCCCATGACATCGTTGGCTACCTGGTCCCCAGCGGCAAGGATCATTCCAGGCTTTACCTGTTCGCCATGGGAAGGCCCGCCACTGATGAGCGACCTTCGGCCATCCATGATGATGAGATCTGGCCGGAAGGGCAGGTTGATCTCTGCCGCCTGTTCGGGAACGAAGATGTGGTTGAATCCATGGAGAAAGGCCCCACGATCAGCCCGATGCAAAATCCCAACGGAAAGCTTCAAACTCTGTGTGATCCCCCCGAGAAAATGGGTCTTCATTACCGGCGTATAAATCACCTTATCGTAATTTCTCAGGTCTTCCGGATAGGCCACAGTGCCATCGCCGCCACCTATCTTTCCCAGAAATTCGGCTTTGGCGTTTCGGATATTCATCCATTTGGCTTTATCCCAATCCTTAAGTGGGGTGTTAGTGCGGCTGCATACAGAGTCGTAACCTACCTTCTTGATGATGCGTTCTGTAGGTCCCCAGGGCCCGCAGGTGTCGCCTACGGTCAAGTTCGTATAGCCTTCGTCCTTGAGAACTGTGATGAGAGCCTCCAAAAATTCCGGATCAGTGCCTCCCTGCGGCCAGGGATCTGCCGTGTTCATATTGGGTTTGATGAGGATCTTATCCGTTTTCTTAAGAGCTTTTCCAAATCCTCCGACGAGCTTCACGGCCTTTTTGATATCCCCCTTCAGATCTTTATCCAAGGGGGTGGCCTGGATTAGGCTAACCAAAGATTTCTGTCCCTCTGCATAATAGTTTTCATGAAGGTGGGACCAATTGACAGGAGCTCCTCCGTTCACCAGACTCTCAGCCTTTTTTTCAAAATAGTCCTTGGGAAGAGGGGCATTCTGGACAAACTCCCCATACTGTTTGAGCTGGGTATCTCTCATCCTCCAGACACCTTCCTGGGCCGGGATGTCCAGGTCATCGACCGCATGGAGTCGCCTGGCTTCTCCGATCAGTCCCACCGCGGCGATCCCGGCGCCACAATATTTAGCCACATCAACTATAAATTTCCTTCGAGTGATTTCCTTGGCGCTCATTACTCTTCCTCCTTTCTGAGAGTTAAGGTTTGTATATCCTCCCTCATTCTCCCGGAAGACAAACTATTTCTCTCCCCCCTTTCTCTTTGAGTTTTTCCCTTGTCGTCGAGCTCTCCAATGAAAGAAAATTTTCTCCATAACCTTTCGCTGTAATGTTTATAAATATTGGAAACGTGAACTGGAATGGTTATTATTTGTAACTGTATCACTCTTCTTGAATTTGTCAAGCATTAAATTCGAACCTTTTACGAAAAAGTCTTCTGATTATGCCTTGCTCTTCGCAACTGAATATTTGGAACCATTCCTCGCCCCAGTGGGAATAGTCTAATACGCACAGACAAATCTTTTATCGTCAGGAAATGGGGTTTCGATCTAAACTGCGGTATTGGATCGCCTCGGAGAGATGGGCGGGCTGAATGCTCTCTTGGCTTTCAAGGTCGGCAATGGTCCGGGCTACCTTTAATACCCTCGCATAGGCCCTGGCGCTCAGGCCGAATTTATCGATGGCCAATTCCAATAATTTCTGGCTCGCCTCGTCAATCTGGCAGTACTTTTTAATATGGCGGTTGGTCATCTGCGCATTACAATAGATCTTCAGCCCTTTGAAACGACTGAGCTGGGTCTTTCTGGCTGAATCGATCCGTTTCTTGATTTCCCTGGAGGGCTCCCCGGGTTCACGGCTTGTCAGGTCCCGGTACTTGACTGCCGGAACCTCAATATGGATATCAATTCGGTCCATCAAAGGTCCGGAGATTTTGGAACGATAGCGCTGAATCTGCGGGATTGTGCAGGTGCATTCATTGTTGGGATCGCTGTAATAACCGCACGGACAGGGGTTCATGGCAGCGACCAGCATGAAGCGAGCGGGATAGGTAAGGGAGGTGGCTGCCCGGGCGATGGTCACCCTCTCCTCTTCTAAGGGTTGGCGCATCACCTCGAGGACGTTCTTTTTGAATTCGGGCAATTCGTCCAGGAAAAGAACCCCGTTGTGGGAGAGGCTGACTTCCCCGGGTTTTGGGATCTGCCCGCCTCCAATCAGGCCCGCATCCGAAATCGTATGGTGAGGACTTCGAAACGGTCGGGTCACAATGAGGGAGCTATCGGGCGGGATCAATCCCATCACACTATGGATTTTTGTCGTTTCAAGACTTTCCTCAAAATTCATATCGGGCAGAATCGTGGGGAGTCTTTTAGCCAGCATGGTTTTTCCAGAACCAGGAGGACCGATCATAATAACATTGTGCCCCCCTGCAGCCGCCACCTCCAGACAACGCTTCACATGCTCCTGGCCCTTCACGTCATTGAAATCAACCGGATAGTTCATCTCTGTTTGAAAGATCTCGTCGAGATCAACCTCGACTGGACTGATCCGGAGATTCTCGTTCAAAAACTGAACGCAATCGGAAAGGGTATCGAGAGGAAGAATCTCAATTCCTTTTACCACCGCTGCTTCTTTTGAGTTGTCTCTGGGGAGCAGGAGACCCCGATACCCCGCATCTCTTGCGGCCACCGCAATGGGGAGTGTGCCTCTTATGGGTTTCACCTGTCCGTCGAGAGAGAGCTCGCCTAAAATAAAGTGATGGGCCAGTTTACTCTTTTGAACCACCTCGGTCGCTGCCAGGATACCAATGGCCATGGGAAGGTCGAAAGCGGCCCCTTCCTTCTTGATATCCGCCGGCGCCAGGTTGACCGTAATCCTCTGGGAGGGGAAGTCGTAGCCGCAGTTCTTAATGGCTGCCTTGACCCTGTCCTTGGACTCTTTGACCGCACCTTCAGGAAGCCCAACGGTCGCAAAGGTGGGAAGGCCCTGGGCAATATCTACCTCCACCTCTACAACATAGGCATCAATTCCAAAAACAGTACTGCTCAAGACCTTGGCTAACATTTAGCCCAGCCTATTTCGAGGACCATTAGGTTGCGCGGCTCGCCGATGCCGCAGCCGGCCGGCCCGAGTGAAGGAATCATCCGTAAATGGTTCGAAGTCACTTATACCAAAAACGCCGGGATCAAACAAGGGAAAAGTGAACAGGGGTGTAGTACCTCACTAAAGCGTGAGTCGGACCTCCCGAGCGGGCAGGAATGTCTCCGAAAATCTCATTAAGTCAATAAGACCCGACCACGGGCGGATGATCCCCCTACCCGATCTCAATGAGGTTCCGCGGCAGAGCATTGTGCCGGGCTCAAGGAAAAAGTTTACATGGTGGAACGAAGCTGATATAATAACCGCTCGAAAAGAGTCGAGCCTATACGCGAGAGGAATTGGTTGGCATGCTGAAAGACGGGGTTCAAGGCGTGTAAACCCCGTTAGAAACGATGCCCCGCTCGGTTTCGAGTCGAAACGACTGGAATTTCTAACGGGGTTCACACTGGTTCAAAGATGGAAGGAGGGGGGAATGAATAT
>DASPPQ010000206.1:0-16215 GCA_035625415.1 Thermodesulfobacteriota bacterium | reverse complement strand
CTTCGTGTTGACTGCTAACTGGGCAGATCCCGCCAAGCAGGTGACCGCGATTAACACGATGGCCGGTTCCGGCATCGACGTGGTCACCTATCAACAGGACTCGACCAGGGCGCTTGTCGAAGCGGCCGAGCGCAAGAAAATGTATGTCTGCGGTTACCACGAAGACGGCAGTCCCTCGGCGCCCAATGGGTGGCTCACTGGGGCGGTCTGGAACTGGGGACCGGTTTACGCGGAACTGGTGGGGGAGATCATTAAGGGTACTTATCGGCCTTGCGTCATGTTTGCCGGCCTTGAAGCCGGCTGGGTAAGGGTTGCCAGCTTCGGTAAATCTGTCCCCGCCGATCTGCGGAAGAGAGTTCTCGATACCGTCGAAGGACTCCGGAGTGGAAAGATTAAGCCCTTTACCGGCCCGATAAAAGATCAAACTGGTATGGTTAAGATAAAAGATGGTGTCGTGCCAACAAGCGCCCAGCTACAAACCATCGACTGGCTCATGGAAGGCGTTATCGGGAGCACCAAATAAGAGTCGTACTTGTCGCAAAACATCGGCAATATGCTGTCTCCTTGAGGACCGCCAGTCTCAGATGGTTGATCTTGAAGAAATTTTTTTGAAGCTAAGGAGTGTGAACATGAAGGCAACTGTAAAAGCCGATCCGTACATCTGGCCTTACAATGGCATTCTGGACGGAGCCAGAACCGCGCTCATACTTATCGACTGGCAAAAGGACTTTTGCGGTAAAGGCGGTTACGTCGATCAGATGGGATACGATATCTCTTTGACATCCCGGGGCATAGGCCCGACTCGAACCGTACTCGACGCATGTCGCAAGATCCCAGGTTTTACCATAATCCACACCCGGGAAGGCCATAAGCCGGATTTATCTGACTGCCCGGCGAACAAACTCTGGCGTTCAAAGCAGATCGGAGCAGGTATCGGAGATATGGGGCCCTGCGGGCGAATCCTTGTGCGCGGTGAACCCGGATGGGAAATTATTCAGGAACTTAAACCGTTACCAGGGGAACCCATAATAGACAAACCGACGAAGGGAGCATTTGGCGCCACGGACATCGGCCTTGTCTTGCACAACCGTCATATCAATTACCTTGTTATCACTGGTATAACGACCGACGTCTGTGTTCATACGATCATGCGCGAGGCCAACGACCTCGGTTATGAGTGTCTGTTGTTGTCGGATTGCACCGGTGCGACCGATGAAGGCAACTACCAGGCTGCCCTTAAAATGATCAAGATGCAAGGCGGCGTTTTCGGAGCGGTATCAACTTCCAGAGATTTTTTGGCTGCCTTGGAAGCTTAAGTTACTAAATCACTGGAAGCTATCTTGAGAACGGGAGGCCCGAGACAGAAGGAGTCTGTTACACGGCGTTCCAATATCCATTAAAGACGGCACCTGAAGTAGAAGATGCCAGCGGGTTCTATATTTCTTAGGTTTTTGAAGGAGGTAAAATGAAAAAGATTGAAGCCATTATTGATCCTTCTAGGATGGAAGAAGTTAAGAATGGGTTAAAGAAGATCGGAATTCGGCGGATGACGATAAGTAAGGTCGACGAGCTGGGAAGGCAAGAAGCTCACAAAGAGTTCTATCGAACAAAGGAATTTATCATTGATGTTGTCAAGGAATTTAAGATTGAGCTTATGGTACCTACGGATGAGATGCTTAGGGGGGTCATCGAGACCATCGAAGAAAAAGGAAACATTAGAGATGATGAAATTTTCGTATCCCCAGTGGAAGAGGTAATGCGTCTCATGAAGAAAGGGGGAGAGATGAAAAAAAATTGAAGCGATTATAAAAGCTTTAAGTTAGATGAACTACTTAAGTTACACCGTCGGACCAGCTATCAGTTTAACAATCTGCTCATGCTTCGTCCCGAAATCGGTCACTTTCGTTCCTACGACGTACGGGCCTTCGACAATGGCAAACACAAGAACATGTTTTGGGGGGGATGGATGTGCCCTTCGATTCTAAAAACACGTTAAACAGAGATGTGTTATAGGACGAGGGACCCATGTATAGATTAAACGTAAGAACAACAGGAATGTTTTTCGCTTTCGTATTGGTGACTGTACTTTGCATTGTCTTTGGATGCACCGTTATTCAGAAAATATATTACCGGTTGGAAGGAGAGGGTCCATCTGTGAGGTATGTGATTCTTCAACAGTTGTGGTCCTTGGCCAAAAGAGTAGACTTTGGATTGGAAAAGAGTTGGACGTGTACGAGGTAATAACTGTTACAAGAATAAAACAAGCTCCTCTTTATAATAAAGTATACAAGGGGAGAATAAAGATACCCGAAATCATCGATGATTATCATTCCAAGGCCATGGTAGTTTCAGGTTAAATAAGAAAGAACTATCAAGTAGAACTTTGAATTGGAGGAGAGCAGCGAAAGCTGCTAACGATGTTACCGTCACATGACCCTTGGAAAGAGTCTAATGATTTGCTTGAAATGTTCTATTAACTAACGAGGTTTAGATGCTGATGGCATATTTGTTGCTCAATCTCGAGTAATACAGAGATAAATGGCAAATGAAGATCCTGCTTGGGGTATGGTCTCGGTCCAAAGAGGGATCCTGATCTTGCTGGAAAAATTGCGAAAAGAACTTAACATCACCTATTTGTTTGTCTCCCACGATCTCAGTGTTGTCCGTCTGATGTGTGCGCGCGTCATGATTATGCTCCAAGGGGAGATTGTAGAGGAGGGAACGGTTGAAGAAGTTTTTAATAATCCAAAACACAAACATACCCAGGAGCTCATTCGCTCTATTCCAAATATTGGACGTAAGGATCGACCTTAGTAAAAAAACGGATCGGGTTAGAACGCAGATGGGGTAGGTTAGGAATGGAAGGAGAAAGGAGACCGGGTGTTATGCAACTTTCAAAAATCGCGCAACCACCTTCCGATGCAGTGGCCGCTGTTATTTCCGAGGGACCGAGGCAAGAGAGGGTTGTTTACCGGATAGCTGGAGATTCTTATATTCTCGTTGAATATGGAGAAATGGTCCTTGACCTCAACCTCAGGTTCAGGGTTCATGCCTTAGAACAAGCCATTATCAACATGAACTTAGAGGGGCTCCTGGAAACTGTCCCCGGAGTGAGGTCTTTGCTCATAAAATACAATGGCTTGCGCCTGCCCTTCAATAGGCTTCTTGAAACTCTCAAAACAATAGAAAAAAACCTTCCCCCGGTTGAGGATATGGAAGTTCCCTCACGGATCGTACATTTGCCCATTGCAATTCATGACAAATGGACTCGAGATGCCGTCGATTATTACATGCAATCGGTGAGGGCGGAAGCCCCCTACTTACCGGACAACGTCCAATTCGTCGCTCGTTGTAATGCTTTGGAGCACATCGATCAGGTGGAAACCTATCTTCAAGCAACCCATGTCATGGTCCTTGGTTTAGGCGATGTATACCTTGGAGCACCCTGCGCTGTCCCGCTCGATCCAAGATACCGATTAGTGGTTCCAAAATATAATCCGGCAAGGATGTTGACACCCGAGGGCGCTGTTGGAATCGGAGGAGCCTATATCTGCATCTATCCGATGGAATCCCCCGGAGGATATCAACTTGTCGGCCGCACCTTACCCATCTGGAACACTCGGCAAACCACACCTGCTTTTGCTGAAGCCCCCTGGTTGCTGAGATTTTTTGACCGAATTCAATTTGAGGCGGTGACCGAGAAGGAATTGGAAGAAATCCGGGAAGCGATGATAAACGGAGATTATCCTCTGCGAATTGAGAATGGAATTTTTAATATTAAGCAATACAATGAATTCGTTCGGTCCATTTCTGATGAAGTAGAAGCATTTAAGGTAATACAACGGGAAGCAGTGTATCGTTGGACCAAAGGCTATTAAAAATCTGAAGAGGGGTTAAGAGATGATAGAAATCATGAATGGCGGAATTTATACTACAGTACAAGATTATCCGGGTCGGGTTGGTTATTGGAACGTCGGGATTCCACCGTCGGGACCCATGGATTGTTTAGCTTTTCGAATCGGGAATCGGCTGGTGGGAAACAGTGATGCGGAAGCAGGGTTAGAGATTACTGTGATGGGTCCCACCGTAAAGTTCAAATCTGATGCCATGATCGCCGTTACCGGAGCCAAACTCAAAGGGTCAATCAGTGGCAAGGAAGTTCCTTGGTGGGAATCAATTTATGTAGAAGGAGGAGAGGTTTTGAGTTTCGGAGCTGTGGAAGGACCAGGGTCTCGCACCTACTTAGCCGTGAGGGGTGGAATCGACGTTCCAGATTACCTCGGAAGCAAGTCCACTTTTCCAAAAGGGCATTTTGGAGGCTATGAAGGCCGCCCCTTAACAAAGGGCGATTTCCTTCTCACTAATGAAAAGGAGTTAAGTCGCAGTTGGAAACGGAAGTTAACTCCCGCCAGCATCCCTCAATATGGGACAGAATGGAAAGTGGGGGTTATTCCAGGTCCTCACACAGCCCCCGACTTCTTTACTCGGGCAGACGTTGAGATGTTTTACAACACAAAATGGCGTGTCCATCGCAACTCGAACCGACTCGGGTACCGGCTCGAAGGACCCCGTCCCAAATTCGCCCGCAAAGACGGAGGAGAAGGCGGTCGCCATCCTTCCAATTTACATGATTATGCGTACGCTATTGGAACTATCAATTTTACCGGGGATATGCCTATTATCTTAACGGCGGACGGACCCAGTTTGGGCGGGTTTGTTTCTCTGGCCACGATTGCCACTTCCGAATTATGGAAGATTGGCCAGGCGAAGCCTCATGACTATCTCATCTTTCGGAAAATGACCCTTGAACAAGCGATGGAGGGTCTTATCAGGCAGGAAAGGGATCTCGAAGAACTGGCCACAGGTTCCTAATACAGGTCGTCCGACAAAGTCTTATCCCGCACGACCCAACAATTTTGTGGGTTTTCATCTTTTTTCCGACAAATTTGTTGGTTTTTCATTCTTGTCGCCTTCTTCATTCCATCTCCTTCAAATGTTTTGTCACACGAATAAGCGGCTATGGTTCCAAAGCGTTAGTCTTTAATCAGAAATAAATCATCTGCGCTGGCATTATTCTTGATAACTTAAATCCAAAGCAAAGGCCTTGCACGAAGGAGAAATCGAAGGGGTACTACTTCGAAAAACAAATCTTTAAAGGAGGAAGAATATGCTAAAGGTAAAAAACCGAACCCTTGTCCTGTCCATCTTTATCATCTCTCTAGTTGTTGGTGTTGGCGGTGTTGGAATTAATGAGGCACGGTCCGCTGAAAAGGAACCCATCAAGGTGGGGATCCTCCATTCCCTGAGCGGTACGATGTCGATCAGTGAGGTCGCAGTGAAAGACGGAGAGTTGTTGGCCATTGAAGAGATTAATGCAAGAGGCGGCGTGCTCGGTAGAAAGATCGTGCCGATCATAGAAGATGGAGCCTCTGACTGGCCTACCTTCGCTGAAAAAGCAAAGAAACTGATCATGAAAGATCAGGTCGCTGTCGTCTTTGGCTGCTGGACTTCTGCCAGTCGGAAGGCCGTGCTGCCGGTTTTCGAAAAATATGACCACCTCTTGTTTTACCCGGTTCAGTATGAAGGGTTAGAAGCTTCGAAAAACATTATCTATACCGGTGCTACAGCAAACCAGCAGATTATGCCAGGGGTGACATGGCTCTTGAAGAACGGCTCCAAGAAGTTTTACCTGTTGGGCTCTGATTATGTCTTTCCGAGAACTTGCAACTTGATTGTCAAGGCGCAGCTCAAGGCCGAGGGAGGTGCCTTAGTGGGTGAGGAATATACTCCTCTCGGCCACACGGAGTACAGTACCGTCATCAGTAAAATCAAAGCAGCCAAACCTGACGTCGTCTTTAATTCCCTGAACGGCGATAGTAACGTGGCCTTCTTCAAACAACTTCGCTCCGCGGGGATTACGGCAAAGGATATTCCGACGATGTCGGTCAGTATCGCAGAAGACGAAATCCGCGGGATTGGTGCCGAGAACATGTTGGAGCATTTGGCGGTCTGGAACTATTTTATGAGCATGGACACTCCTGAAAATAAAAAATTTGTGGCGACCTATAAAACCCGGTATGGGAAAGACCGTGTGACGGATGATCCCATTGAAGCCAACTATTTCGGTGTCTATCTCTGGGCCAAAGCAGTGGAGAAGGCTGGAACGGCCGACCCGTTGAAGGTCCGTGCCGCGGTGAGGGGACTGAAGTTTAAAGCTCCTGAAGGAGAGGTCACAGTCGATCCTACCAACAACCACGTCCACAAGATTGTTCAGGTTGGCAAGGTGAAACCAGATGGCCAGTTTGACATCATCTGGAGTTCTGGAAAGCCAGTTGCTCCTGATCCGTTTCCTTCACTGGTCTCCAACAAAATAGTGCTTGAACCTGGGAAAATTGTGGACCGTAAGAAATAAGCGGCAGAACTCGTTTATCGCATCTTTCAAAATATCTTTCCTCCCGCGTTGGTGCGGGGGGAAAGATATTTTTTGGTGAAAGCGAACAAAGATGGGAATAGAAACCCTTCTCTCCCAAATCTTTAACGGTCTCAGCTTGAGTTCCGTTTTGCTGCTGGTCGGTCTTGGTCTTAGCATTACTTTCGGCATTATGGGAGTAATCAACTTTGCTCATGGCGAATTTCTGATGGTGGGGGCTTATGTCGTCTATGTACTTCAAACCCTTTTTAACAAATTCTACGGTCCTGGGGCGTCTGGAGTCTCTTTCCTGATCTCCATCCCCCTATCATTTTTTGTGACGGCCCTGTTGGGATTTTTGCTCGAAAAAGTCCTGATCCGGTTTCTTTACGGACGCCCATACGAAAGCATACTGGCAACCTGGGGATGCAGTCTGGTATTGCAACAGATGGCCAGAAATATCTTTGGGGCAAATAATGTGGATGTCGCCAGTCCAGGTTGGCTTAGAGGAGGCATCCAAATGATGCCGGATCTGGAACTTCCTTATAATCGTCTATTCATTCTTGCTCTCACCACCCTATGTGTGATGGGAATATTTCTGTATCTTTACCGAACGGCGCAAGGACGCCGTATGCGGGCAGTCATGCAGAACCGGGATATGAGCTCCTGTTTGGGAATCCGAACCCGCAAGGTCGACACGTACACCTTTGCATTGGGCTCGGGGCTGGCGGGGGTCGCGGGTTGCGCGGTCAGTCTCTTGGGGTCGATCGGCCCTTCCACCGGACAAAACTATATTATTGATGCGTTTATGGTCGTGGTGCTGGGAGGAACGGGAAGGCTCGCTGGCACAATCGCGGGCGCTCTGGTCATGGGCGTCCTCAATCCAGTCTTTGAATTGATCAGCACATCGAGTATGGGAAAGGTGATTCTCTTCATTTTGGTGATTTTATTCCTTCAGGGAAAACCGCAGGGACTGTTCTCCTTAAAAACCCGTGCGTTGGATTGAAAAGTTTCACTTATGAATACAAAGGCTGGTACGTCCGCCATCTTCAAGTTCAAATGGTTTGCGTTGGTCATGCTTCTTCTGGCTTTGGCACCTTTTTTTCTCTCGGACTTTCGTTTGAACTTGTTTGGGAAGTTCTTAACCTTCGCCATTATCGCCTTGGGCATTGACCTTATTTGGGGATACGCTGGGATTTTAAGTCTGGGCCACGGTGTCTATTTTGGTTTGGGCGGGTATTGTATGGGGGCGTATCTTAAACTTCAAGCAGAAGAGTTGCCGGATTTTATGGGCTGGAGTGGGCTGACAGAACTTCCGCGGTTCTGGAAGCCATTTCACCATTCCTGGTTCGCCTTGCCGATGACCATCATCCTTCCAGTTCTCTTTGCTCTGTTAATAGGTTTTCCAACGTTCCGTGCAAGGATTAAAGGGGTCTATTTCTCCATCCTAACCCAAGCCTTAGCACTGGTTTTCGTCACCCTTTTCATTGGCCAACAACCATACACGGGAGGAACCAATGGGATAACAAATCTTCAGAGCATCTTTGGGTTTTCCCTGGCAGAACCGGCTACCATGCGCGGTCTTTATGAGGTGACGGTCTTGATGCTCGGGATGGCTTACTTATTATGCCACTGGCTCACTCACACGCAGCTTGGCAAAGTGCTGGTAGCCATCCGAGATGGAGAAAATCGGCTCCGCTTTTTGGGTTACAATCCGACGCTGTTTAAAGTCCTTGTCTTCGCCATTTCTGCCGGATTGGCTGGTTTGGCAGGAGCCCTCTTTGTCCCTCAGGTAGGCATTATCTCTCCATCGATGATGGGTATCCTCCCTTCTGTGGAGATGGCTATTTGGGTGGCCGTTGGAGGGAGGGGTACTTTAGGGGGTGCCGTGATCGGAGCTGTTTTTGTGAACGCGGCTAAAAGCTACTTTAGCGAAAACTTCCCTGAACTCTGGCTTTATTTCTTAGGGGCCCTTTTCATCGGTTTCGTTCTCTTTTTTCCTGGGGGGATAATGGGATTCTTGCAAAAGAGACGTTTGCGTTGGGGGAACGTTTTGCTGCGATGGCGGGGAAAGATGCTTTCAAGGCCCTCTTCGAATGGCCTTGCGAGTAAACACCACTGAGAGGAATCGTGTGGCCGGAACGATCATTTATTTAGAAGACATCACTGTTGATTTTAATGGCTTCAAAGCTCTCCATGACGTAAATTTCTTCGTGGATTACGGCGAGCTTCGCGTTTTGATCGGACCAAATGGGGCAGGGAAAACGACTCTTTTAGACGTGATTTGTGGATGGGTGAAACCGGAGAGCGGGCAGGTCTTTTACGGCGAGGGCAAGAATATTTCCAGGTTGTCTGAACATAAAATCGCTCGGCTGGGCATCAGCCGAAAATTTCAAACCCCTTCGGTTTTTGTCAACCTCACTTTATTCGAGAACGTTGAGCTTTCATTGCGAAGGAGTGAAGGATTTTGGGGCACGCTCTCTTCCTCTTTGAGCGAGAAAAATCAGGATAGGATATTCTCTGTCCTGCAGAGTATTGGATTAGGCGATAAAGCATACACAAGGGCGAGTTCTCTCTCCCATGGTGAGAAACAATGGCTGGAGTTGGGCATGAGCATTGTACAGCAACCATCGTTGTTGTTAGTCGATGAGCCAGTGGCTGGAATGACAGGAAAGGAAAGGGAGAAGACTGGTGAACTCCTACAAACGATCGCCAAAGACAGATCTGTCCTGATTGTCGAACACGATATGGAATTCGTTCATCAGATCGCAAAAAAAGTAACGGTTCTTCACGAGGGTGCCGTTCTTTGTGAGGGGTCTATGGAGCGGGTTCAAAACGACCCGACCGTAATAGAAGTCTATCTGGGGAGAGGAGAAAAAGGGAGACGTGAATGCTAAACATCGGGCAGCTGGACTGCTCCTACGGTGAAACCACCATTCTACGGAATATCAACCTCACCATCCCCGCTGGAAAGGTCATGGCTCTGATGGGCCGCAATGGGGTCGGGAAAACGACTTTGTTAAAAACCATCATGGGGCTTCTTCGTCCCCTCGCCGGCAAGATTTCTTTCGATGGTCAGGAGATCACCCACTGGACGCCGGATAAACGGGCAAGAGGGGGAATTGGATATGTGCCTCAAGGGCGGGATATTTTCCCTTATTTAACCGTGGAGGAGAATCTCCTCATTGGCCTGGAAGCCCATAAAGCACGAAGAGGAACGGCTATTCCAGAGGGCATCTTTGATCTTTTTCCCGCATTAAAGAACATGCTTTTAAGAAAAGGAGGGGACTTGAGCGGGGGAGAACAGCAGCAATTAGCGATTGCCCGGGTCTTGGTCTCAGAACCGAAATTATTGCTTCTCGATGAGCCCACCGAAGGAATTCAACCTTCCATCGTTCTGCAAATTGAAAATGCGATTCGCTTCATCAAGGACCAGGAAACGATATCGATCCTCTTGGTGGAGCAGTATCTCGAATTTGCCTTGCGTTTGGCAGATTACTATTACATCATGGAGAAAGGTTCAATTGTCTCTGAAGGAATGACCAATGACCTGAGTAAAGAAGTCATTTCAAACCATTTAACCGTTTAATCGTCTATCCTTTTGGCCTAATGGGCAAGAGGGAGGATATTCATCATAACAGAAGGGAGACGCGATGAAGATGATTCAAGCTATTTTGAGGCCAGAGAAATTGAAAGATGTCGAAGAACGTCTAAAAAAGGAAGGATTTCCCTCCCTGACGGAGATAAGTGTCCGGGGTCGAGGCAAACAGAGAGGTATCGTCATTGGCGACATGAGATATGACAAGCTACCCAAGGAACTTTTGGTGGTGACATGCAAGGATGGCGATCTTCAGAAAATACTGGGCATCATTTTAGAAGAAGGGCGAACGGGAAATATCGGAGATGGAAAAATCTTTGTGTTGAATGTCGAAGACGCGATCACTATCCGGGAAGGCCGGAGAGGGGAAGCAGCGCTCTGATCAGATTCACTTGAATGATTATGGAGGTCTGGACCAATGATGCTTTCACAAAAAGAACGGGATAAGCTCCTTGTTTATGTGGCCTCTTCTTTGGCAAAAGAGAGAAGGGCCAGAGGATTGAGATTGAACTACCCCGAAGCCATCGCCCTGATTACTGGGGAAATTCTCGAGGGGATACGGGAAGGGAAAACGGTGGCAGACTTAATGCAGCTCGGTGCTCTTATCCTGAAGAGGGAGGATGTGATGGATGGGGTGCCAGAGATGATCAAGGAGGTCCAGGTCGAAGGGACCTTCCCTGATGGTACCAAACTGGTAACCATCCACCATCCGGTGAGGTAAAAGAGAGCGATATGATCCCGGGGGAATATTTCTTATCACATAAGACAATCGAAGCCAATAGCGGGAGAAGGGTGACGACACTCCTCATCAGGAATACGGGAGACAGGCCCATACAGGTCGGCTCACATTATCACTTTTTCGAGGTGAACCGTGCCCTCGTCTTCGAAAGGGAGAAGGCCTTTGGTATGAGGCTGAACATCCCTGCAGGAACAGCCCTGCGATTTGAACCTGGCCAGGAACGGGAGGTCCGACTCGTCGAATTCGGAGGGACAAAAACCGTTTGCGGACTGAACGGACTTACGGAGGGAAACATCGACCATGCAGAGACAAAAAGAGCAGCCCTAGAACGGGTGAAAACAAGGGGCTTCGGAGGGGCGCGATGAGTCTTGAGATGGACAGAAAGCAATACGCGGATATGTTTGGACCGACAAAAGGGGACAGGATCAGGCTTGCAGATACAGAGATCCTGATCGAGATCGAAAAGGACCTGACGACCTATGGCGACGAGGTGAAGTTTGGGGGCGGGAAGGTCATCCGAGATGGGATGGGCCAATCGTCAAAGGCAACCAGGAGGGAGGGGGCCCTCGATCTCGTGATAACGAATGCAGTTATCCTCGATTCCTGGGGGATCATAAAAGCGGACATCGGAATAAGGGAAGGAAGAATCTGCGGCATCGGAAAAGCAGGAAACCCCGATCTGATGGAAGGCGTCCATCCGGCGATGGTCATCGGCGCTTCCACCGAGGTGATCGCCGGAGAAGGCTTGATTGCAACCCCGGGAGGAGTGGATACTCACGTTCACTTCATCTGCCCCCAGCAGATCGAAGAAGCCCTTTCCTCCGGGATCACAACAATGATTGGAGGCGGAACAGGTCCTGCAACCGGCACCAATGCAACCACCTGTACCCCTGGCGAGTGGAACATCCACAGGATGCTCGAAGCGGCAGAAGCCTTTCCGGTCAACCTTGGCTTTCTCGGAAAGGGGAATGCTTCGAGACCCGAAAGTCTCAGGGAGCAGATCGAGGCAGGAGCCATGGGACTCAAGCTTCATGAAGACTGGGGAACAACGCCTGCCGCCATCGATACCTGCCTCTCCGTTGCGGAAGAATATGATGTCCAGGTGGCCATCCATACAGATACCCTGAACGAAGCCGGTTTTGTTGAAGACACGATTGCAGCTTTCAAGGGCAGGACCATTCATACCTACCATACCGAGGGGGCAGGAGGAGGACACGCCCCCGACATCATCAGGGTATGTGGTGAAAGGAATGTATTGCCCTCCTCGACCAACCCCACCATGCCCTTTACCATCAACACGATGGATGAGCATCTTGATATGCTCATGGTCTGTCACCATCTCGATCCGCGTATACCCGAGGATGTGGCCTTTGCTGACTCAAGAATAAGGGCAGAGACTATTGGGCGGAAGACATTCTTCATGATATGGGAGCTTTCAGCATGCTCTCATCAGATTCCCAAGCCATGGGAAGAGTGGGGGAGGTGATCCTCAGAACTTGGCAGACAGCGGACAAGATGAAACGGCAAAGAGGCAGGCTTAAGGAGGAAAAAGGGGAGAATGACAACGTTCGGGCGAAGAGATACATTTCAAAATATTCCATCAATCCGGCGATCACCCACGGGATCGCAGACGAGGTGGGCTCTATCCAGACGGGAAAGCTCGCGGATATCGTCCTCTGGGAACCTGCATTCTTTGGGGTCAAACCCAATTTGATCATCAAGGGCGGGATGATCGCTTCCGCCCAGATGGGAGACGCCAATGCCTCCATCCCAACGCCTCAGCCCTATTTGATGAGGCCCATGTTTGGAGCCTTTGGCCGCGCTCCATTGAGTACTTCTCTGACTTTCCTCTCAAAGGCTGCATATGAAAAAGACATTCCTGGGAAGCTTGGACTCCAGAAGAGAATAGCCTCTGTGAAAAACTGCCGCAGCCTCGGTAAGAAAGACATGATCCATAACGATTACCTTCCGCGGATCGAAGTTGATCCTGAAACATACGTCGTCAAAGCAGATGGTGAAATTCTGAAATGTGATCCTGCCCATGTTCTTTGCATGGCGCAGCGCTACTTCCTGTTTTAGCAATGGTCTTAATAGAAGAAAAGATAGAGATAGCAGATCTTCACTATCTCGACGGCCTTGAAAAGGATACCATCGTCCTGGGATGGGAAGAGAGGCGAAAGCCCAGACAGAGACTCATAACCAAAAGGGGGACCGAGATTGCCCTTGCCCTTTCCACAGGCACAATCCTGACGGATGGAGATGTCCTTTACATAGATGATCATTGCTACATAGCGGTGGAGGCTGCAAAAGAGGAAGTGATTGTGATCTGCCCGGAGGATATGGGGGAGGGTGCAGCCATTGCTTATGAGATTGGAAACAGGCACCTTCCCGTTTCGATCGGAAAGAGGAACATTGTCACACCGCAAAACCCGCAAATGGAGGAATTCTTAAAAAGGACAGCGATCCGGTATCAGCTCCGAAAAGAGAGCTTTGAGCCAACCGGAAAGGGTCATTCTCATGCATAGCCAAAGCAATCTTTTCAGGTTGTTTCAGATCACAGATTCCTTTTTCCCAATCGGGTCTTTTGCTTATTCCCGTGGACTCGAAACGTATGTGAACGAAGAAACCGTCCGGGATAGAAAGGGACTTGAGAAATTTTTGAAGGCCTATTTGACAGGACTCACCGCAAAGAGTGATGTCCTTTTCCTGATACTCTCCTGGGAAGCGGCAGAGCGAGAAGAATTGAGTACGATCCTGAGACTTGATAAGCTGAGCCACTCCATGAGATTGGCAAGGGAACTGAGAGAGGGCAGTCTGCAGGCAGGGGGGCAGCTTTTGAAGGTCATGAGAGCATTGCATTCTTCCAAATTGCTTGAACACTTTGCTGGGGAAGTTGAGACCGGAAAGGCATGGGGACATCATCCTGTCGTTTTTGCACTTGTCTGTGGTGCACTGGAAATCAGCAAGGAGGATTCCGTGATTGCCTATCTCTACCAGACGGTGTCAAGCATCGTCAGTGCTGGCGTCCGTTTAATTCCTCTCGGCCATCTGGATGGACAGAGGGCAATAGAGGAGGTAAGGCCTCTGGCGCTGAAAATCGCAGAGGATCTGGTCTCTCTGAGTGAGGACGATCTTTCTTCCTTTGCTCCTGGTATTGAAATAAGGGCCATGAAGCATGAATGCCTCTATACAAGATTGTTTAGATCTTAGGAGAACGAGGCATGCTAAGACCTGTAAGGATCGGGGTTGGAGGGCCTGTCGGCTCCGGAAAAACAGCACTCATCGAAAGACTCTGTCAGAGAATGTCAGGTACCTTCTCTATCGCAGCCGTGACCAATGACATCTACACAAAAGAGGATGCCGAATTCCTCATCCGGGCGGGAGCATTGCCCGAGGAGAGGATCATCGGTGTTGAAACAGGAGGGTGCCCTCATACCGCTATCCGCGAGGACGCCTCGGTCAATCAAGAGGCCGTTCAGAGACTGATTCAGAAATTTGCCGATCTTGACATCATTTTTGTCGAAAGCGGCGGGGATAATCTCGCTGCCAGCTTCAGCCCCGAGCTGGTCGACAGTTCCATTTATGTGATCGACGTCTCCGGAGGTGACAAGATCCCTAGAAAGGGGGGCCCGGGCATCACGAAATCAGATCTCCTCGTCATCAACAAAATCGACCTGGCTCCCTATGTCGGGGCAGATCTTAGGGTGATGGAAAGGGATGCAAAGAAGATGAGAGGTACAAGGCCCTTCTTGTTTACCAACCTGAAGCTTTGCGAAGGTCTCGACGATGTTATTCAGTGGATGAAGAGAGATGTGCTCTTTATGGCCGAAAGATGATTTGTCAGAGGTCGGACGCCACGGGATACTGTGCTTGGAGTTTGAGAAGAGAAAGGATCGAACGATCCTTTCTGAATCTTACTCAAAGTCTCCGATGCATGTATTTCAGCCCTTCTATCCTGATGACACCGGCTGTGCTTTCACCCATCTCTTTAACGCCTCAGGGGGCCTTGTCTGTGGGGATAGAATCGAGATCCATATTATCCTAAATGAGAACTCCCATGTCTTTGCAACCACTCCTTCGGCAACGAAGATCTACAGAAGCTCGGGAGGCTTCGCCCATCAGGAGACGGAGATCACTATCATGAAGGGAGGGGTTTTTGAGTATCTCCCTTGCTACGTCATTCCATTCGCAAATGCTTTATATCGTCAGAAAACAAAAGTAACAATGGAGGAGGACGCGGCGGCAATTCTCCTCGATTTTTTTACAACCGGGAGGCTTGCGAGAGGAGAACAACTCCAGTTCGATCGATACAGCAGTGTCCTGGAAATCAATTATTGTGGGGAACCGATTCTGTTTGACAAGGCAACTTTAAAACCTCTTGATAGGGATTATGGTAGTTTTGGCTTCTTGGAATCCTTCGTTGCGGCGGCATCCGTTTACCTCGTCTTCGACAACCCCCAGGTGGAAGGAGACCTCCTGGTTAGCTTACGGAAACTGCTTGAAAATCTAGATGGTGTGATCGGGGGAGTATCTACCCTGCCCTCCAAAGGCCTGATTATCAGACTTCTCGGCGCTGGGACCCGTTTCACTGAAAGGGCCATTCTCGAAATATGGTCTGTTGCAAGAAAGCATATTCTTGGAAGAGAATCATTCTCACAACTGAGGAGGGTGGTCCCTTTCTAGCACGGAAGGAAACTGGCCCGTACTTGATTCTCTCCAAGAGACTTCATAGAAAATGGTCCTCCACGTGTCACCTTACACCATGTCTTTCCAACAAGTTTGTCGGATTTAATTTTTTCCCAACATAATTGTTGCTTTTCATCTCGCTATCGTTCCACATCCATAACCGCTTCAACCTTTCACTAAAATCAAAAAATAGTTTGAATTTAAAATCTTAGAATCCATCCGTCGCCGACAAGACCGCTTTGGCATTATTCTTGATATGGTCAGAAATAAACGATTGACCATCGACCAAACAATCATGATTCCACAATTGAGACGAAGGAGGAAGATGATGTCACGAATCGAGAAACGTCCAAAGGTAAGACCAAATTCCATTTTGAAGGGGAACCTCTTAAGGTTACGGGAGGGGTTATATAAGCAGTTACGTGACCGCGAATGGATTTTTAATAGAGCGGAAAATAATTTGATTTTCTTAATTCACAAGAATGGAGCCTATGGTGTGGTCGTAAGAGTCGAAGACATTGATTGGAATGGATGTTGATAACGACGGTGGAGGATGAAGGAAGGGTGAAAAAAAGATTATTAGGGTTGATGCTCTTGGTTTTGATGATGTTTCCATTTGTGATGAATGCGGCCGGCGAGGAGGCGTCCCCAACGACTTCAGAGAAAGAGGGCCAGGAGGTAAAGTCGTCGGAGGCACCGGCACCGCCACCCGGACTGTTGATGAGTCTTTTGGGAAAGGCGGGATTGGCCCAACCTTTGGACAAGGCCGGGATTAACATCTAC
>DASPPQ010000205.1:0-24032 GCA_035625415.1 Thermodesulfobacteriota bacterium | reverse complement strand
GCCGGGATGAGCAGTGCCCTTTCAAGGCTGATGGTCGTTGTCGAGCGCTATCCTCAACTCAAGGCAAATCAGAACTTTCAGGACCTGCAACACCAGCTGGAAGGAACGGAGAACAGAATCAATGTGGCAAGGGTCCGCTACAATAAGGCGGTCGAAGTCTTCAATACCTCCATCCGGATATTCCCAAACAGTTTGACCAATAGCCTTTTGCTCCATCTGGAGCTGAAGGAGCCTTTCAAGGCCGAGGAAGGGGCTGAAAAAGCTCCCCGGGTAAAGTTCTAGATAAAATAGAGATGGGGTGATAGGGGGACGGGGAGACGAGGCGAACGGGTGGTGGAGAGACGGGGCGAGGAAGGAAACCCACTCACGATAGAGTGCGACACCGAAGTAGCGACCTAACGCTTCTTTCAATTAATTCCGAGGTTGTCATTCCCGCGAATGCGGGAATCCACCTCACAAATACTGGATTACGGGTCAAGCCCGGAATGACAAATAGAGCAAAGAGATTTCTGAATCACGATACTAGAGCTCGGATCGTTGCATGAAAAAGATTTTACTCTTTTTTGTCCTGTTGGTCTACTGTCTGCCTTTTCCTGCTTACGGCCTGGACATTCCAAGGCTCCAGGGGTATGTCAATGACTATGCCGGGATGATCAGCCCTTCTGCGAAGTCGAAGATTGAACAAGGGTTAAGCGCCTTTGAGCAGTCGGATTCGACCCAGATCGTTATTCTGACCGTCCCCTCTCTCGAAGGAGAAGATATTGAGCAGTTTGGCATCAAAGTGGGAGAAGCATGGAAGATCGGGCAAAAGGGAAAAGACAACGGAGCCATCCTCATCGTTTCCAAACAGGAGAGAAAGATGAGGATCGAGGTGGGTTACGGCCTCGAAGGTAGGTTAACGGATCTCACGGCAGGAAGGATTATTGACCTGGTAATCAAGCCAAGGTTTCAACAGGGGGACTTCGACGGAGGATTTATTGCCGGCGTTTCTTCGATGATCGCTGCTACGCGGGGTGAGTTCAGGGCTGAGCCGAGGCCGGTTCGCCAGAGGCAGAGAGGCGTTCCCCCATTCCTGAGCATTTTCCTCTTTTTTGGGATCTTCACTCTGATCTTAGGAAGTCTCTCCCGTGTTCTCGGCGGAATCACCGGTGCCATTGGGCTTCCCACATTTGTCACTCTTGCCGTTCTCCCCGTAGGAATCCCGCTTATGATTCTCTTAGCCCTAGTTGGTTTCGGCGGGGGCTTCTTTTTGCCCGGTCTCTTCTCTTCAGGACGTTCTCGAAAAGATGACCGTAGGCGCCGCGGGGGTGGGTTTTTCTATGGACCGGGTGGGGGCGGTTTCTTCTCTGGAGGCGGTGGTTTTGACGGCGGGGGCGGTTTCAGTGGTGGAGGCGGCTCCTTCGGTGGTGGAGGAGCCTCAGGGGGTTGGTAATGAGAGGACATCCGAAATCGGAAAGATTCTTTACTGCAGAAGAAAAAGAGAGGCTGAAGGCTGCCACCCAAGATGTCGAATCCAGGACGATTGGACAAATCGTTGTCATGGTCGTTGACCATAGCGATCACTACATTGAGGCAGAGGTTCTCGGCAGTGTCCTTCTTGGAAGCCTTTTGTCGTTGATTTTGTCCGTCCTCTTTTTTGACTCTTCCATCTGGTTTTATATTCCCCTGAGCTTCCTATTCTTCTTTCCCTTCTGGTTCCTCTTTATAAAAGTGGAAGCGTTGAAAAGACTCTTCATCGGAACCAGAAGAAAAGAGGAAGCGGTCGGGCTGAGGGCGGAAAGGGCTTTCTTTGAGAGGGGCCTCTGCAGGACGAAGAAGAATACGGGGGTTCTTTTCTTTCTCTCCCTCCTCGAAAGGAAAGTCTGGGTTCTTGCGGATAGAGGTATTCACGAGAAGATGGATCAGGGGACGCTGAACCGGTTTGCCAATGAGGTTTCCAAAGGGGTTAGAGAAGGGCGAGCCTGTGATGCCCTTTCTCAGGCCATCGAGGAAATAGGGGTTCCACTTGCCAAACATTTCCCCATCACGTCTGATGATACTGATGAGCTCCCCGATGACGTGATGACAGAGGAGTAGCAACACCTCAGTGGGATCGGAGTAGTCTCCCCTCCAAAACCTTGACCGGAACGTGCCCCGTCCCGCCAAAACGTGATAGGCGGGGTAAAGGGGCACAATATAGATGCCAATACCTTGCCGGAAGCCCGCCCTTCGCCGGGAGGCTTCAAATTGCGGAACAATAGGGAGAAGGCAATCGGAGGCTGGCACTCAAGGGGCCGTTATCAAGGATGTCTACGCCTTAGCTCATCGCTAATGTGCCGCTTCAAGTTTTTTCCGGAGAGACCACTCCGATCCTAAGGGCAGGATCTTCGATGATAACTTCTATGTTCAACCCGACCCACAGCGAGTTCTTATCATGAATTCGCTATCCGTCATTCTCGATCACTGATCACTCTTCTAAGGAGGGCTTTCATGGCAGATCAAATCGTTAAATGGGAAGTGAAAAACGGCATCGGTACCATCACGCTCAACCGTCCGGAAAAGCGCAATGCCATCAACGGAGAAGTGTTGGAAGGAATCAACAGGGCATTCTCCGAACTCAGCCTCAGTTTGGAAGCCAAAGTGATTCTGCTCCAGGGGGCCGGCCCAGCCTTCTCTGCGGGCGTTGATTTTAATTATTTGGCCGCCGTTGCCCAGGACGACGGGAGGGCGCCGGGAATCCACCTCCGAGAGGGTGTCGATGCCATTCAGGCCATTCTCAACCGGATCGAGCGTATTGAAAAGCCAGTGGTGGCCAAGATCCACGGCTTCTGCGGCGGGCTGGGGCTGGAATTAGCGTTGACGGCGGATTTCCGTTTCTCTTCCGAAAGCGCAACGCTAGGAGTTCCTGAGATCATCCTGGGGATCATTCCGGATTGCGGCGGGACAACCCGCTTGACGCGGATGCTCGGCCCGGCCTGGGCCAAAGAGCTGATCATGACCGGGGACATGATCACTGCCCGGAGGGCCTATGAAATTGGCCTGATCCATCGGATCTTTCCTGATGGCCAACTGGAGGAGCAAACCCATGCCTTTATGGCCAAACTGCTTCAGAGACCTGCGTTGGCTGTGGGGCTGGCCAAACGGGCGATCGATTTAGGCGGAGGGGTAAGCAAAATGACCCACCTGGAGATCGAAGCGTTGGTTCAGAGTCTTCTGATTACGGCGAAAGATTTCCCCGAGACCCTCAAAAAGGGTTTTGCCACATTGCTCAAAAAATAAATGGGCTGTGTCCCTCCTTTTCTATTGACGGCCGTATTTGCCGGTGATCGTTGCCGACCCTATAACTTTACCCTCGATCGCCTTTTTAAAAGCAGAAAGGGAGGTATTCGTTCCAAGGTCGAGCTTCTCTCTATTGAGGGCATAAAGGGTCACCACGTACGGATGATCGCCTGTTCCTTTGGGAGGTTGCGGTCCACCATACCCGATCTCTCCAAAGGAGTTTTTCAACTCAACAGATCCCTTAGGCATTCTCTTCTTGGAAGCGCCTTCTTCAATCGAGGTCACCTGCGCCGGAATGTTAATCACCATCCAGTGGACCCAATTTTGAGCCACTGGGTGCGGGTCGACGATGGAAAGACAAAAAGATTTGGTTCCGGCAGGGACGTCTTTCCACGCCAGCGGAATCGAGACGTTCTTTCCTCCTGCTCCCGGCATGACATATTGGATCGGGATCTTCTCCCCATCCCTGAACGCAGCAGATGAAATTTCCATGGTTTCCCCTCCTGTAGCATCTTGTTGCACAACACACAAACAGACAACAATCGCCAACAATAAAATGAAATCTCGAAAGGTTCCTCGGTCCATCATACCCGTCTCCCGTTGTATTGTACTAACCCTATTTTATCTCTGGATTGTTTTACCGGTCAATGATATTCTTGGGGCTCCCCGTCTTTCCTCATCTTAGGTTTTTTGATATAATTTGTGCGGAAAACGATGGATACGATCGAGCACTTCTCAGATTTTCTAAAGAAACTAGGGGCTCCGAATTTTTTGGCCATCGGCATCGTTATCATTGTCCTGTGGCTTCTGATCTCGGGTTTCGTCAAGGGGTTAAGAAAACGAGGACGGGATCACGAGCCTAAGGATCATGATGACTCCACTGGTGAGAAATAATGCTCCGATAAGGATAGAAACCTCGGTTACCTAAATTCCAATATCCAAATTCCAGGCTCCAAATAAATACCAATATCCAAATTAGAAAGCTAATAAACCATCGTCAAATACTTCAATACCGAGTGTACTTTTTGGTCATTGGAGTTTGGAGCTTATTTGGTTATTGGTGTTTGTGATTTGGAATTTGTCTTTTAAACATCTTCCAAGAGAGGAAGAAGGAGACGGTCAGGGCGATCAACATCCCTGACATGGAGAAGAAGAAGAAAAGGAGGATGAGCCTCTCCTTCATCAAAGCATACTTGCTCTCCAACATCCCCACGTAAAGCATACCGACAATGTTATTTTGCACGTCTCGTATGGGTTCATAGGCGGTGATATACCAATCATCCACGACAAACGCCCTTTGTATCCATGGAAATCCCTTCCCGAGAACGTGCTCATAAACTTCTTCACTCACCCGGGTTCCTATTGCCCGATTTCCTTCCCTGTCCATGACATTGGTCGAGATTCTCAAATCGCCTAAAAAGATCGTGGCCGTCCCGATTTCTTTTCCTTTGTATTTAGCATCTTTGAAAACGATGTTCTTGATCTGGTCCACGATCTCAAAATTCCGGTTGAGGAGCACTCCTCCTGTCAAGACGCCTAAAACGTTCCCATTAAAGTCAAGAATTGGGTTGGCTGCCTTTAATACCATTCCGGAAGTCTCTTCCATTTTTCGGGCTGGTTTTTCTTTGGGAACTGGAATGGCCGCGATGATCGCCTTCCGAGCCAAGCTTCTCCCTTCCTTCGACAACTCATCTCCCGAGAGAACCTGAGTTCCTGAAATCTCCTTTTTCTCCAGGGCTATTCTAATAAAAGGATCACTGAGCAAACTATCTCCTGATACCGGAGGGTTATGAAATCTAAATACAACCAATCCATTTCGATCCACCAATGTTAAGAAATCAAGTCCCTCCTCAAACATCAATCCTTCAAGTTCATTCCGGATCGAAGAAATATTTTTCTCTTTCAGGCCATTTTTCAGCACATGCCTGATCGCTGTCCAACGGACCGTCCGGTCAACGTCCCTAATTTTAGAAGCATAGACATATCTGGCCGTATTCAGATCTTCTTTGACCCTCTCCTGTGCTTCAAAAATAATCTGGTTGGTGATGAGGGAGTTGACAATGAGGCTTGTCACAACGCCAACTAAGCAGGCAACCGTCAAAAAGGTAAGCGCTAATTGCCCTTTTGTAAAGATTTTCATACTCATTAATTACAAGAAATAAAATGGAAAGTAAATAGAAAAATATCGCTTGATAGATTTTTCTTTATTTGTTAGAAATGCTGTGAAATAATTCTTTAATTCCAAGCGGGAGGAAGTTGTCCATGAAACCGTATTTCGAGAAGATGAGCGATTTGGGTAAGGCATTAACCGAGCAACAGATAAAGCAGGCAGGTGAAAATGTTCAAAAAATTAAGGAAGTCGAAAAGACAATCGCAGAAGCCGTGGAAAAAGTGAAAAAGGCGGGTCTGGCCACGGAGGAAATTAATAAAAGGGGAGAGATGACCGTCTACCAAAGGCTTGAATATCTGGTGGATCCTGGCACATGGTGTCCTTTGCACACCCTCTTCGACCTGATGGAAGAAGAATCGGGGACAACCGGCGTGGTGGATGGACTGGGCAGAATCAGCGGAAAGTGGGCAGTCGTCATCGGCTTCGACAACAAGGTCATGGCTGGCGCCTGGATCGCCGGTCAATCAGAGAATATCTTGAGGGTGACGGATATGGCTAAGCGTCTCCACCTCCCTCTGGTCTGGTTAGTTAATTGTAGCGGTGTGAAACTCACCGAACAGGAAAAAGTGTACGCCAACCGGAGAGGAAGCGGAACGACTTTTTTTAGACATGCTGAACTCGAAAAATTAGGCATTCCCGTTTTGGCGGGGATCTACGGAACCAATCCTGCGGGCGGAGGATACCAAGGAATCAGTCCCACCATCCTCCTGGCTCATAAGAATTGCAACATTGCTGTCGGAGGTGGCGGTATTGTCAGCGGGATGAGCCCAAAAGGTTTCTTCGATGAAGAAGGGGCGGAGCAGATTATCGAGGCTACAAGAAAATTTAAATCAGTTCCTCCAGGTCGTGCGGAGATTCATTACGATTCCACGGGTTTTTTCAAGGCTGTTTTTGAGAAAGAGGAAGGGGTCTTGGATGCCCTGAAAGAATACATGAAGTATATTCCAGCCTATCATCCTAAATTCTTCAGGGTAGCGGAGCCCAAGGAACCCAAGTTCTCGCCCGAGGAGATCAACAATCTGGTCTCTTTCAATCAAAAGCTCGCGTATAATTTCGACCAGGTTCTTGCCAGGCTGACCGATAACAGCGAGCATATGGAGTTCAGACCCGGTTATGGCCCGGAGGTCTACACGGGTTTGGCAAAAATCGATGGTTTTTTGGTTGGCATCATCGGCAACCGGCAGGGATTCTTGCCCAAGGGATATCCAGAATATGCTCCTTACCCGGGCGTCGGTGGAAAGCTGTACCGACAGGGTCTCATTAAGATGAACGAGTTCGTCACTCAATGCGGGAGAGACAGGGTCCCGATCATCTGGTTCCAGGATACGACCGGCATTGATGTAGGAGATATCGCAGAGAAAGCTGAGCTCCTCGGACTGGGGCAATCCTTGATCTACTCCATCGAACAGTCCGATCTCCCCATGATGTGTGTCGTCTTAAGAAAGGGAACAGCCGCTGCCCACTACATCATGGGGGGTCCGCAGGCGAACAACAATAATGTGTTTACACTTGGCACACCTACGACGGAGATCTACGTCATGCACGGTGAAACTGCCGCTGTTGCCTCCTTCGCACGAAGATTGGTAAAGGAAAAGGATTCGAGCCGACCGCTGAAGCCCGTCATTGACAAAATGAATGCCCTGGCGCAGGAATATTATGATAAGTCGAGGCCCGTTTATTGTGCGAGAAAGGGTCTGGTCGATGAAGTTGTCTCCTTTGCAGACATGAGAAAATATATGGTGGCCTTTGCGGACTCCGCTTATCAAAATCCTATCTCCATCTGCCCTCACCACCATATGATGCTCCCGAGATTGATCAAAGGTTAAGAAGAACCGCCCCGGTAGGGAAAGGCGCGAATGAAGCTCCCCGCACATGCGGGGGCTTCCCGGAAACGAAATACCGTTTTAATTGTGCCCCTTGACCCCGCCTACGAGGTGGGGCTTGCGGGGCACTTGCCGGTCAAGGGCTCCGCGACAAAGCAGAGCCTTTTATTTTTGCCTATTAAATCGAAGTGTGATCGTGGCAAGAAGTCCCGCCACGGTGGGACAGGAGACCTTTAAGAACTGACAAGGACAGGTTGACAGAGTCACCCCGGTCAGTTATATAATTTTACCGTAAAGGAGTTTCCATGGCACGGAGTCCCATCACGCGCAACGGGTATAACAACCTTCACAAAGAACTGGAGAATCTAAAGAAGGTCGTCCGGCCTCAGGTAATTAAGGCCATTGAGGAGGCACGCGCGCATGGGGATCTCAACGAGAACGCAGAGTATGTGGCAGCCAAGGAGCGTCAATCGTTCATCGAAAAGAAGATCGGAGAGATCGAACAGAAATTGGCCAATTCCGAGATCATTGATAGCATCCATCTTCCGAACGGGAAAGTGGGATTCGGCTCCGTGGTCACCCTTGAAAACCTCAATAATGGAGGCAAAGTTACTTACCAGATCGTCGGACCCGACGAATCAGATATCCCATCCGGCAAGATTTCGATCACCTCCCCTTTGGGCAAGGCTCTCATCGGAAAGGAATCGGACGATGAAGTGAAGGTGCAGACTCCAGGGGGGGCCAAGAACTATACCATTCTCAAGATCGCCTGAAAAAGGCTTTCTACATCGGCTTCCCTTCCCGCATCCGTTGGCCTCCAAAATTTAATTCTGAATCCTGCGTGATAATGTCATTCCCGTAAAAATAGGAATCCAGCCCATAAACATTGGATTCCGGGTCAAGCCCGGAATGACAAACAAAGGAGAGGGATTTCTGAATCACTACACCCACTCTCAAACTCTATTCAATTTGGGATTGGACACCATGAGAAAAAATTCGCAAAGATATTTCCTTACTGGTTTTTTGGCTGTTCGATTCCTATATTTATATTGGATATGTTTTGGCAGAAAGGAGGCTGGCAACATGAACGGCAAGATAGAGAAACGCGTAAACGTAGGAATGGCGGTATTAGCTTTCTTAGCGATGGGGATACTCTTGGCATCCTATACCCCCGCTACCGCAAAGGATAGGGAGCAGGTCCAGGGGCTCGTGGACAAGGCCCGGATTACCTTTAACGATTTCATGCATGACTCGAACTACACCTGGCTTCACGAAAACATAGATCACGCGAAAGGGGTGCTGATTTTTCCTCAAGTGATCAAAGGAGGTTTCATCTGGGGTGGTTCCGGTGGAACAGGCGTTTTTTTAGCGAGGGATGGAAGAACGGGGGGCTGGAGTGAACCTGCCTTCTATACCATCGGCTCGGTGACCTTTGGTCTGCAGATCGGCGGCGAAGCCGCAGAGGTAGTCATGCTGGCAATGACCCAGAAGGCCGTCGATTCGGTCCTCTCATCATCGGTCAAATTAGGTGGTGATGCTTCGGTGGCACTGGGTCCGGTAGGTGGAGGTGCCAAGGCGAATGCAGGCGTTCCGAATGTGACCGCTGACTTTGTTTCCTTTGCAAAGACGAAAGGCCTCTATGCAGGGCTCAATCTCGAAGGGTCTGTTGTCGCCGTGCGGGACAGCCTGAACAAAGCCTATTACGGCAGGGACGTGAGGCCGGCAGATATTATCGTGAGGCATGCGGTCAGCAACAGGGGGGCGGATGAGCTTCGGGCTACCCTAAAGAGAGCAGTCTAAAAAGCCCCTGCTCACGAAACCATCAAGAAAAGATTAAAAAAAAGCAGGATCGGAAACGGTTCTGCTTTTTTTTCACTCCCAGTTCCTCTGATCCTCTTATGGATTATTCTCCTTTTCTCATGACCGTGACCGCAGTGGCCTTAAAGGAAGCCCTCACATCCCTTCCTTCTATCAACGATAACTCTTTCAAAGAATGATTCGTCACATAGGCCACGAGCGGAAATCCACAGTCAAGTTGGACTTTCTGATAGAGTCCCATGGGCAAGATCTTCACAATCTTTCCTCGAAATACATTTCTGGCACTTGTTCCTTCCTGGGAAGGACTAACCGAAAGGGTGATATTTTCTGGGCGGATGCATAGAACCACGCTCTCGCCTAAACGGACATCCCCAACGGCCTCGATCTCTTGACCTTCAACAGACGCGTTAAAAGTCCCTTCATTCCTTCTCATCACTTTCCCGCTGAGGATCGCTTCCATCCCCATAAAAGAGGCGACCAATTCATTGACAGGATGATTCGCCACTTCTTCGGGAGACCCGATCTGAAGGATCTTCCCTTCGTTCATCACTCCAATCCGATCTGACAGTCTCAAGGCCTCCAGGCGATCATGCGTGGCGAACATCGCGGTCGTCCGCGTTTTTTGAAGGATGTGCTCCAGGTCCTCAATCAAGGAATCACGGGTAGGAGGATCGAGGGAGGAGAAAGGTTCATCAAGGAGAAGGATTTCGGGTCGGAGGGCAAAGGCTCGTGCGAGACTCGTCCTTTGCGCCTCTCCCCCTGAAAGGGTTCTTGCAGAACGGCTTTTAAGGTGACTGATCCCAAATCGCTCCAGTTCCTCCATGGCCCGGTCACGAATTTGCTCTCTCTTTTTCCCACGGATTCTTAAGCCGGATGCGACATTGTTAAAGACTGTCGTATCAAAAAGGAGAGGCTCCTGGAAGACCATGGCCAGTTTCCTCCGATATTCTAAAACGGAATGATTTGATTCTACCCTGTTCCCTCTAAACAAGATTTCACCCCGGAAGGGCTTCAGTAGATAGGATAAGCTTTGAAGTAAGGTGGTCTTCCCCGCCCCATTCGGCCCGATCAATGAAAAGATTTCCCCCTCTTGGATTAAGAGAGACGGCACATGGATAAGGATTGCTCCTCCTCTGTTTACCTCAAGATTTTTTGCTTCCAGTATGGGTATGCTATCAAGCATAAAGTGAGATCTCTTTAGGTAAATCGGTTTTAATGCCATCAGCCGTTATCTATCTGCTGCCTGCTTTCTGCCCACTGCCTTCTGCTGACTATATTCTATTTACCTTGGCCTTTCTCTCTGTTGGATCTGAGTGAGGATCAGATTGATCAAGAAGGCAAGCAACAGTAGAATGATACCCAGGGCGATGGCAATATCGAAATTCCCGCGACTCGTTTCCATAACGGTCGCGGTGGTAAGAACTCGGGAATAACCTTTGATATTACCGCCTACCATGATGGAGGCACCCACCTCAGAAATCACACCACCGAATCCTGCCATCACCGCAGCCAAAAGGGGAAGCTTCGCCTCTTTGATCAATATCCAAACCATCTGAAGACGAGTTGCCCCGAGGGCCAGAATTTGAAGTCGAAGTTTCTGGGGAAGTTGCTGGATGGCTGCCAGGGTAATACCCATGACAATAGGGGTAGCGATGACGGTCTGGGCAATGATCATGGCCGTGGGTGTATAGAGGATTCCGAAAAAGCCAAGAGGACCATTCCTCCACAAAAACATCGTTATGAAGAGGCCCACCACAACGGGGGGAAGGCCCATGCCGGTGTTGATTAGGCTTACCACAATTCTCTTTCCGATAAACCTCGAGAGCGCTACGGCAACTCCAAAAGATATCCCGATCAAGAGGCTCACGAGAGTAGCTATTCCGGAAACCTCCAGCGACAGAAGGGTGATCCCCATGACTTCAGGGTCAAAGGTAATTAAAAGCCAGAATGCCTTCTTAATCCCTTCGAAGATGAGATCCATCCTTTACTCCAAATTCGAAATTCGAATATCGAAATCCGAAATAAATCCGAAATCCAAATACCAAAATTCAAAACTTTTGTTTGCACATTTCAGCTTTGGACATTGGGGCTTGTTTCGAATTTCGAATTTCGTGCTTCGGATTTATTTACCCAGTTCTTCTTCTTTCCTACCTGCATCCGGGAAGAAGAGAGGAGAACCAAATCTGTCAACCCCGAAGGTTTGGATGAGATCCTGGGTTTCTTTGGAAACCATGAAGTCGGCAAAGGCCTTTGCCCCTGCGTTGTTGACCTTGGGCCATTTCGCAGGATTCACTTCAATCACATGATAGATATTGAGGAGGATGGCATCCCCTTCGACCAGAATATCGAGGCCGAGATTTTTCTTCATCGCCAGATAGGTCCCCCGATCGGCGAGAGTATAGCCCTTCTTTTCGGCAGCCACGTTCAATGTCTGGCCCATTCCAAGACCTGTCTGCTGGTACCACCTTTCGCCCTCGGGATTTATCTTTGCCGTCTTCCAAACTGATTTCTCCTTCGCATCGGTTCCCGAATTATCTCCCCTCGATAAGAACAGAGCCTTCGCAGAGGCGATCTTTTTGAAAGATTCTACAGAGGACTTCATCGCTTTGATCTTGGCGGGGTCCCCCGGGGGTCCCACGATGATAAAGTCATTATGCATGACGAGCCTTCGATTGATTCCATACCCCTCAGCCATGAATTTTTTTTCAGCCTCAGGAGAATGGACCAGGAGCACATCGGCTTCTCCCTTCTGCCCCATGGCCATGGCCTGACCGGAACCCACTGCAATCGTCTTGACAAAATAACCAGTCCCCTTCTCGAAAATTGGCAGAAGGACGTCGAGAAGTCCCGAATCCTGTGTGCTGGTGGTGGTGGCGAGGATGATGGTTTTCGGCTGTGCTTGAGTGGAGATCATTCCCGTGATGAACAAAAGCGCAACGACCAATCCTGATAACAGAATCTTTCGTCCTGTCTTTCGATTCATAGTCTTTCCCCCTTAGTATCCAATCAGTTATTTTGACCCTGTTTACTTCTCCATTCCCTCGAATTGGGAAAAAAGAGTGGGCTTTCATACTTGTCTTTGCCAAAGTCCCTAATGATTTTTTGCCCCTTTTCAGGGGAAGTCAGCCATTTTACAAAGATCATGGCGTCTTCATAATTTGCCCTCGGAAATCTCTTAGGATTTACCGGAATAAGAGTCATGTAGTTTAATAAGGCTTCATCTTTTTCAAGCAGAACGGATAGCTTGATCTGGCCCTTCAGCGTAAGATAGGTTGCACGGTCAATCACCGTATAAGCATTCTTCTCGTCCGTATAACGAAGGGTTGGGGCATTTCCCATCGCCCCTTTTTCATAAACGACATACCAGGAACCGGAGGGTTTGATCCCTGCCTTTTCCCACAACTGCGTCTCTGCCACATGGGTTCCCGATTTATCCCCCCGGCTGATAAAAGGAACACCCCTCTCGGAAATTCTCTTAAAAGCCTCGACAGCTTGTATTATCCCCTTGATCCCGGCTGGATCGGTTGTAGGGCCGACAATGACAAAATCGTTGTACATCAGATCAATTCTCTCCGTTCCATACCCTTCACCCACAAATTTCTCCTCGAGAGATTTAGCATGGACCAAAACTAAATCCACATTTCCCTTTCGAGCGATATCCAAAGCTGCCCCTGTCCCTGACCCCACATGTCGAACGCGGATACCCGTTTCCTTTTCAAAGGCATTTTCCAGGACATCCACGATACCCGCATCGATCGGGCCGATCGTACTGGAAAGGAGAACAAATTTAGCGGTTTGAGGCAGGCCTATAGAGGGAAAGAGCAGCAGCAAACAGGGTAACCCGATAGTTATCCATCTCCTCATGCTCGTTCTCCTTCAGACTATTTTGTTGAATAGAGAACTTTTCCCGAATGCTTGAAGTCGTAGCTTCCCAATCTTTCAACCCTTTTTCGAAATTCCTGTGAGTTTAGAATTTCAATAAAGGCCTGGACCCCTTTTTCGAAAAAGGTTGATTGATCAAGGAGCATATCAAAGCTTTCCCGGGTGATCGGGATGAATGGAAGGCCGAGGAGTTTAGAGACCGCGATGGTCGCAATTCCAACGTCTGCTTCTTTTGAAAGGATCGAAAGGCCCACTTCAAAATGGGTATAGACCTCCCTTTCATATCCGTCGATTTTGGAAGGTGAAATATGTAGCCTCTTCAGGTGATGGTCTAAGAGCACTCTTGTCCCGGAACCCTTCTGCCGATTGACCAGCCTGATCCCCTTTTGAGTCAAATCTTCGAACCCATGGATGTGAACGGGATTCTTAGGGCCCACGACAAACCCGAGGTCCCGGTGAAAGAGGTTCACCACGACAGGTTTCACGTTCGGCAGATAGGCTGAAAGGAACGGAATATTGTACTCGCCGGTCTTGGGGTCAAAAAGATGGGACCAGGCCATATCCGTGTAACCCATATTGAGGGCCTTCAGTCCGTCGGTGCTTCCTGTATTAGCGGAAAAAATATAAAATTCAGGATACGATTTCTTCATATAGGTTTGGAGCATATCCAGAAGAGGGTCATTGCTGCCCGATGCCAGGAGTGCCCCTTCAATTTCTCGGCTTTTCTGTCTCGCCTGCCCAAGACCCGACTTGGCATTCGAATCAATCCACTCGTCGATCAGTTTCCTCGGAAAAATCCATTTCCCTGTAACCCGGGTCGATGGAATCTTCTTTGATTTGATCAACGCGTAGACCTGCTTTTCATGGACCCCCAGATACTTGGCCACTTCTTTTGTGTTCATCATCTCCTCAGACATCGCTTCCTCCGACAGAACAATAAAATATTAAAGGAGAAGAAAATAGTTGTCAATGAATATATTTACAAATAATTACTTTTTATTACACTGCCATGCTTCCCGGAGGGTATCAAATTCTGCTTTCCAAGAGTTACTTTTCGAGAGGGGTAGAACTGTTTTCCGAATTTAGATGGCAGCCGGGTCGCTCGGATGAAGTGGACTTCTAGGGATAACGAGAGAAGAGTCCGTTATATCCGTATCATCGAAACTGATATAGATCCGACCCTTCTCCAGATTACAGTAAGATGACAGAAAATGATCTGCCAATCCAAAGGTAATATTTTCGGGGTAAAAGTATCCATATTATGAGATAGAAAGTAATAAAAAGTAATAATAGGTTATTTTTTTCTTGACAAATAAGATTTTCTTTACTAATATACTGACTCGATTTTTGGAAAAAGGCTTATTAGGAAAATCGACATATTGGCAAAAAGGGAGTCGAAAAGGAGATTCGTTGCTATCCTTGGAAAGGGGGTGAAGGTTCTATTCAAGGTGAGTCGGTTGTGAATTTTTTAATGGGCTTGGGGATCACGAAAAACGATTGACGAATCATAGAAGGAGGAGGGGGGAAAGAGATGAAAAAATTCACTGTTCTATTTTTAGCTGGGATTCTAATGTTTGCATTTGGCACACCAGGATATGCGCAGGCCCCAAAATTAGAATTTAAAGCATCAGGGTTCATCGATACCCAAACCTTTATTGGCGAAGGTGTTCCGCAATATAACAACAACCCGGGCAATACAGATATTTATGGCGTCGTTAATAAGAACTACGCTCTGACAAGCCCATCGGGTACCTATGGCATAGGCTCGGCAGGTTGGAACAAGGTCCAATCCAACTGGGAAGGCCGCGCCCACCTCAAATTCGATGCGGTGATGGGCCCGAATTTGAGCGGGACCATTTACTTTGAGATAGATACTTACCGATGGGGCAGCGTATTTAATACAGGCGCGAACACGAGAGAGGCAAACAATTTCGGCGCATGGACGACTGACCGGACTGCAGTCGAGGTCAAGAACGTCTATGTCGACGTCGGTCTTCCCTATTTCGGGGTCCCTTGGCCTGTTACAGTGAGGGTGGGTGCCCAGCCAATAGGCGTCCGGCCGAACATGTTAATGTATACAGATGGCGCAGGGGTCACGGGCGGCATCAAGATTGACCCTGTGATGATTATGCCGATTTATGCCAAGGCTCTTGAAAACCTTGATTTTGCCGACGACGATTGCGATGTCTGGGGTCTTCATGCAAATGCCAAGATTGGCACTTTCACGGTAGGCGGCTATGGCCTCTATTACAGAATGAATACCTATCCATTCTATGTGGTAAATGGGACTGTCATCTCCTCTGCAGGGCAAACTACTGGCTTCACTGGTATATCTACCCAAGTCCCAGGGACTCTCAAATCCCATATGTTTTGGGGGGGAGTCTATGCGGATGGGAAGGCAGGTCCGGTCAATCTCAACTTCGACTTTGTGGAAGACTATGGCACGGTTCAGGAGCGAAATACCCCGGGTCTCCCCAATGTCACAAATCAGGGGTGGGCAACACGGCTCAAAATTGATTATCCGTGGGAGAAGTTCAACTTCGGAGTGGTTGGCATGTATGCCACGGGTGCTGATACCAGAAGGACTTCTTCCAGTGGCCTCCCGGGAAGTTTGACAGCCGGTCTTCCTGGTGCGGCTGCTGGAAGGCTGTCCACCAGAGATACAAGCTATGTCATTCCGCCGGGTGCAGAACAGTCAACAGCCGACCAAGAGTCGGTCGTTGTCTATAGCATGGAGCCAGGAGCCACCGGAGGTTATGGTATTGCTAACATGATCAGTTACTACCAAGTCAGCAGAGGCGGGTTCGGTGGCACCTGGTTTACCAAGCTCTACAGTAGTGTGAAGTTAGCACCGTGGTATAAACTCACCCTCCAGGGACTTTATATTGGTGACACCACCCAAAACGGAAATACCCTCGGTAACGCTATAAAGTATAAAGGTTCTTCATTGCTGAGGGATGACAGTTGTATTGGTTTTGAGTTGGATTTGATGAATGATATACAGATTTACAATAACCTGAGGTTCTGGGTCGGTGCTGGGTACCTCTTTGCCGGGAGCGCCCTGGATGTAAATAATGCGGGGACTGGTGTAAACCACTCAGCTGCAAACCCTTGGGCCATTAGAACGAGATTGATCTACAACTTTTAACCGAACCGTAGCGAAAAAGGCGGTCTTTTCTGACCGCCTTTTTTTTGTCCTTCTAGCTATTGCCTTCCAAACTCATGTGAAGCACGAGGTCGCTCTCAAACTCATTGAGCTGGATCACCACATATTGCGTGCCTACTCGGCAAATCATATTACGACACGGCCTTCTTACTTCAGCCGACCTTCCACAGCCTCCCATTTAATATTCTTAAAGAAGGCCGCAATATAATCGGCCCTTTTTAGCCCATAATCGGTCATAAAGGCATGTTCGAAGACATCCATGATCAACAGGGGATTGCAGCCTGCTGGATGGCCGACATCGTGCTCATTGATCCATTGGTTGATCAATTTCCCGCTCATAGCGTCCTGGTACAGAATCGCCCACCCGATGCCCCGCATCGCGCCCACTCCTTTAAAATCCGCCTCCCAATTCTCATAGCTTCCAAATTCCTCAGCCAACTTCTTCCCGACCTTCCCCGACTTATTCAGCGTTCCCTTGCCCCCTAAATTCTCAAAGTAGAGCTCATGAAGCCGCATGCCGTTAAACTCCCACCCACACCGGCGCTTGAGCTCGGCATATTCAGGGGTGCCGATCTTCCCTCCCTTTGCCATTTCGGAAAGGGAATCCAGGACCTTATTGGTATTGGTCACATACCCCTGATAGAGAGTAAAATGATTTTTCAATAAGGCCTCGCTAAACCCTTCCATCCCGACGAGTTTGTTGTAGTCTTTTGCCGCGAATGCCATAATCCTCCTCCTTTCTATGATGTATAATTTCATCATAGCAAAAAAAATCTCAGTTTCAAGGAAATTTTTTCATGTTCGAATGATCCGAATAGTAGATTGATCAAACGAAGCAGTCACTCCCTTGAAAACAGATTGCCCACCATGTTACCTTTAATTTGTCATGAAACTGCGAGTGGGCGCCAACTGGGACATTGCGTTCTTGGATGCCGTGAAAGGCACCTCCGTGGACGCCCTTTTCGGCAAACTCCCGTTTGATATTGTCGGTGGGGCAAGGCCGGGCTTTGTGCTTCCTCAGATCGGACGAGCCGATATCGTGGCTTATATCGAAGCCTGCCACGAACGGGGATTAGAATTCAGTTATCTTCTCAATGCCCCCTGCCTAGGAAATCTCGAATATTCGAAAAAAGGCTACGCACAGCTCGTCGAGCTTCTGGAATGGATCGATCATTCCGGCGCGGATGCGGTGACTGTCGGCCTTCCCTACCTGATCGAACTTGTGAGAACACGTTTCCCGCGCCTCAAAATCAAAGTCTCCACCACCGCACGGGTCAATACCGTGAGAAAAGCCCTTCAATACGAAGACATGGGCGTGGAGGAAATAATCGTTGACGAGCACATCAACCGCGAGTTCAGGACCCTTGACGCAATCCGAAAAGCGGTGAAATGCAATTTGGAACTGATCCTCAATAATATCTGCCTCTGGCAATGCCCTTATAATTACGAACATGTCAATCACGACGGCCATGCCTCGAGGCGTGGCGAAGAAGACCATGCATGCTACCTCCAATATCCGGGATATCTCTGCTTATTCCGAAAACTGACGGACCCGGTAGAACTGCTGAAATCCCCGTGGATCAGGCCGGAAGATATCCGTCATTATGAGGCGATTGGATACGAGCATTTTAAAATCACGGAGCGATTTAAACGGACCCCTCTTCTTCTTGAAAATGTCAGGGTCTATGAAAACCGAAGCTATGACGGAAATATTCTGGACCTTTTTACGCTTCCCAGAAAGGGGGCGTTCACTCCGATTCATCTGGAATATTTTATCCAACCCAAACATGTAAACATCATGAAGATCTCTGAACTGGAAAAGGTCTTCGACTTGGAAGTGAGGGAATTGATTCACTTGGATAATAAGAAGCTGGAAGGCTTCATCGAACATTTTAAGGATAAGAATTGTAATCAGGTGTCTTGTTCAAGCTGCCGTTATTGCGAGACCTTCTTCGAGAAGGTAGCGGTGGTGAAAAAAGAGGAAGTGGAATGGGCAGCCCAAAGAGTCAAAAACTTTTCTAAGAAACTCGTTTCAGGAGAGATCTTTGAGATTCCGCGCTTCCATCTTCTCTTCCGGTTCCCGTTGTTTAGATGGCTTATCAAGCGCATGGTCAAACGACAGCTCGCCGCAAATTCCAAATGACAAATAAATCCTGACAACCCAAGTTTAAGTTGAGGTTGGGGTTTAGAAGTTATTCGCCCACAGGTAATGGGGCGCTACTGCTACGAATTCCGCAGCAGATCCAACCCTAAAATTGTCGACAATACCTTGTCGATAGGGGTTCGTTGAGCGCTTAAGATAAAAGGCACTATTTATGCGATTTCTACTCGTCGATCCGCCCCATAAGATCTGGACCATTCTTCGGGCCTGGACTCCTTCACCGGGATGCCTCCAATTATTGGCCTATTTGGAGAGGGAGCAATTTGACATTGAGTATATGGATTGCACCCTCAACGAAAATCCCTGGCGGGATCTTGAGGAGGAAATTCGAAGAGAAAAACCGGATGTCGTCGGCATCTCGGTCATTTGCACCGCCTTCGTCTACGACGGGATGAACGCGGCCAGTTTGATTAAAGCGGCCAATCCCAAAACGATCATTATCATGGGAGGGGAACACCCTTCCTTTATGGCCGAGGAGACGCTCCGGGATTGTCCTGCTATCGACTATATCTGTGTGGGAGAAGGAGAGGTCACGCTGACGGAGTTTCTCCGCGGAGTTGAAAAGAAGGAGGATCTCTCCAAAGTCCTGGGTCTTGCTTATCTCAATGAAAAAGGCGAATTCGTCTACACCGGAGAGCGTCCCTTCATCGAAGATCTCGACACCCTTCCGATGCCGGCCTATCATCTTGCCAAGATGGATCACCCCTTTGTGACTCTTCCATCGGAAGGGAAGAGAGGGCTTGTGGTTAATTTTTCAAGAGGGTGTCTCTGGAATTGTACCTTCTGCTCGGAATCGGCCTTTTATAAGAAGACTTGGAGGAGAAGGAGTCCAAGACTGATCGCTGACGAATTCCAGTTCCTCAAAGAGAAATATCACCGCGATATTTTCTATGTCGGTGACAATACCTTCAACGTCCGACGCGAGCAGGGGATCGGCTTCATCGAGGAGATGCTCAAGCGAAAGACGAAACAGCACTTCTGGCTGCAATCCAGGGCAGACCTCATCGTTCGGGATGAAGATCTTCTGGAGGGCTTTCGGGAGGCCGGGGTCTATCAATTTATGATGGGACTCGAATACCATTCCGATTCCGTTCTCATCGATATCAAGAAGCACCAGAGCGTTGAGCAGGCTGTGAAAGCGATGCAACTTCTGAAGAAGCATAAACTCATGGTCATGGCCACGCTAATGATCGGCCACTGGGACGAAACGGAAAAAGACCGTAACGAGTTTTTCAGATTCTTTGGAAAGTACGTGGACCACTTTGGTCTGAATCTCATCACCCCTCTTCCTGGAACACCACTCTTTTACCAGATGAAGGAGCTGGGAAGGATCAAGGATTGGGACTATCGGAATTACGACTATCTCCATGCGGTCATGTCCGCGAAAGAGGTGGATGACCTGGAGCAGTTGAACCTCATCTACCGGGACATCATGAGGCGCTACTATTGGCGGCCCAGAGAGATGCTCAAGATGTTTTCACCCAATCCCATTCTGAGGCACCATCATCGTTACTACATCACCAAAGTCGCTTTCAACATTATGATGCACGAAGTCTTTGGAACACCCATCTGGGTGCAGCCCAACTATGAGGAATATAAAGATTACTTGGTGGGGAGGGGAGAAGCGCTTCCCAAAGAGTTGATGGCTTTGGCTAAATAACCGAACCACTCCTTCTGGAGTGCCGTCCTTCTTCTTGGGATGATGGCAATGGGTGCAAACCTCAGGGTGAAGGATTGATCCGTTTGGTCGCGAAAGGTGAGATTGAAAAGGACCGTATCCGTCCCGTAATAATTATCACGGGTGAGGATGATCTTCTCCATTTTGGACCAGGGGATTTCTAAATGGATTTTCTCTCTGCCCTTCCCTTGGGGAGCCTCGAAAGTAAACTTGTCTGGTTCAACCGACAACCTTCCCTTCCGTCTCGACCCTTTAACCGGAAGCCCCCCATAGTAGTAAGCATGGCAGGGTTTGAGTATCATCATGAGGCAATATAGCACGGAGGTCCCTCTTGAGCAATAGGGAAGGGATGACCTGGGCAATACATCAGCCTCGGCCGCAGGGGATCGAAGTGGGTCTCCCCTCCAAAACCTTGACCGGAACGTGCCGCGTCCCGCCAAAACGTGATAGGCGGGATAAAGGGGCACAATATGGATGCGAATACCTTGCCGGGAAGCCCCACCCTTCGGTGGGAGGCTTCAAATTGTGGATCGTAAGAGGGAGGCGAATCGGAGGGTGGTGCTGAAGCGTCCATTTTAAGAATATCTACGCCTTGGCTCATCGCTGAAAAGTACCGCCTCAGTTTTCTCCGGAGAGACCCACTCCGATCCGGGGATCGGTTCATAACTGAGAGATTACAGACCGGGATATCTCGACTGAATTGAAAAGAGGTTGAAGAATGAGAAAAGACGCCCAATCCGATTTTTCGCAGAGGTTGAACAAAAAAAGGAGAAAACTGGATCTCCTCGATCAAAAATTGTTAACCCTTCTCAATCGACGGCTCCGTATCACCGTCGAGATAGGAAAAATCAAAAAGGGGGTCGGAAAGAAGGTTTATGATGCCGAAAGGGAAGAAGAGATTCTCGATAGATTAAAACGAAGAAACAAGGGTCCTTTGAAGGAACGAGATTTAAAGAAAATATTTGCAACGATCATGCAGGTCTCTAGGAAATCCCAAATTTAGTTAGAGTCACCCGGTTGCCAAGACAAATCGAAAAAGTTTGCTCTGACCTTACCCTTCTCATCGCTAATCTCACTTGATGAAAAACATCATATTGTAAATCAACGACATAAGAGGGACAAAAAAAGGCCATCAATTTTATTTCTGCGGAATTTTATTTCTCTTCGGAAACCATTAAATATCAACCCGTTGTATGAATTGATCCTTCTTGGCATTGAAATTGCTTTTACCAACAGAGGAATAAAAAAATCCTCACGCAAAGAGATGATCGCCCATGGCAATTACAGAAGGAGATAAGTTTAGAGACAAGCTAACCGGGCAGTCCTTTATCGTGAAGAAAATCATGGACAGGACCATTATTTTGGAGGCAGAAGATACGCCAAATAAGTTTTGTCTCAGCGATGGAATTGTGGAATTGTTTTTCGACAAAGCAGAAAATAAGAAAAGTATAAACTAAATTTTTCTAACAATCTTTTGAGAAGACGGATGAAGTGTTTTTCGCCGGAGCCAATGATCGACCAGGACAAGAGCCACCATGGCTCCACAGACCGGGTTGATTCTCGGGATGGCCGAAACATCGTGTCGGCCTTTGATCCGGAGTGAAACCGCCCGCATCGCCTGGTCGACTGTCCTCTGCTCCAAGCGGATTGAAGGAATAGGCTTCACCGCCGCTCGTAGCACAATATCCGCCCCATTGGAGATTCCACCCAGTATCCCGCCCGCGTCATTTTTTTCGAATCCTTTTGGTCCGATGGGGTCATTGCATTGTGATCCAAACATACGGGCGACTCCAAACCCCGCACCTACCTCCACACCCCGCACCGCGCCGATGCTCATCAACGCCTTGGCAAGATCCGCTTCCAATTTATCGAATACCGGCTCTCCCAATCCCGGAGGGCAGCCTCGGATAAGGATCTCCACGATCCCTCCTAGGGTATCCCCACGTGCTTTGGCCTCCTCGATCTTCTTTTTCATCCCCTCAGCAGCTTTCCGATCCGGACAACGCAAAGCATTTCTTTCGATTTCCTGATAATCGATCTTTTCTGTTCGAACCCCCCCAAGCTCAACGGTATAAGCCTCAATCTGTATCTTCTCTTTTTCCAGGATCTTCTTAGCCACTGCCCCTGCGGCCACTCTTCCAACAGTCTCTCTTGCTGAAGCCCTCCCTCCGCCACGATGATCTCGGATACCATACTTGGCCTGATAGGTAAAATCAGCTTGACCGGGTCGGAAGACTTCCTTCCATTCTTCGTATGGACTGGAATCGACGTCTTCATTCTTGATGAGAAGGGAGATGGGTGTTCCCGTCGTCTTCCCCTCAAATATGCCGGAAAGAATCTCCACCCTGTCCCTTTCTTTTCGAGGGCTTGATCCGGTTCCCTGGCCGGGCCTTCTTCGATCCAGCTCCTTCTGGATATCTTCTCTCGAAAGGTCTATCCGTGGCGGACAGCCATCGATCACCACTCCTAGGGCCTCACCGTGAGACTCCCCCCACGTGGTAATTCTGAACAGCGTTCCGAATGAATTTCCCGCCATATTGACCTCACAAATTCATAGAAACAAAATCTCTTAGAATCTTGTTGGCTTCCGCATTGTCAGAATCAGGTAAGTGTCCTAAAGCGGCTGACGGGTCAAGAACAACGTAGGGCCACCTACATTCACACGCTTTCCAAAAGATTCTTCCAAGCTTGACGGTGGGATGGTTGAGTATTCCAAGAATCTAGATGCTCACCAACTTTTTGAAGGAATGTTGTACGAATGTGTTCTCCTCCAAGCGATAGAGCACTTCTCGCAAGATCGAAAAAGTCAAAGACATAGAGGTTTTGACCACTAGCAAACGCACGCGTGATACGTTCGCTGATGGCGGACTGCTCTGTCTTTTTCACTGCCGGAGCCGTAAAGAAAATATCCTTAATTTTTCGTTTCCTGCATTTTCGAAGTGTCCCCTCTACATCGGTCAGCGTGAGCGTACGCTCTTTTACCTCTATTGCCAAAACAACTTCACCTTGAGCATTCACACATTCCAAGTCCGCAGCCTGGCCGATAGCTTCGTCACTGGCGTTAATTCGCGCGCGATCAACCTTCGTATAAATACCAAAGTGAATTCCTATGGCATCAAAGAGTGCACCACAGAGAGCTAGACCTCGATCTCCCCCAGATTTCTGTTCCAAAAATCGGTGAGCAAGGGAAAGAGTATTTTCCAAACTGATTCTCGGTGGCAATGGATAGGTAAACCGAAGAGATTTCTGCCGCCGAAATATTTCCAGCAATACTTGTCGAAAAACTGCTTCAGTGAACTCCGGCCTACCCTGGGATTCCACCTGTTCCAAAACGTCCACAAGAGTGTTCCAGCCTACAATATCCTTTTTGCTTTGGTCATCCCGCACCATACGCGGAATTCGCATAGGGTTGCCCACATAAGGGTCGCTTGATGTGCCCAGAACATTCTCCTGCTTTTGATTGAAAGGCGCCACAACTTTACTCCCCAAGCTCCTCGCGTCCCATCCAGTAATGTCGTTTGGATCCCCCTTTTTCTTCTGTAAGCGCAGGCAATCAAGCTTTGCATTGACTAGCTTCCCCAGAAGCTGGATTGGGAGGCAAAAACGATAGGCCACTTGTTTGTGGTTCACCGAATCATGAATTGCCTGACGCAGAGAGGCATCAGCAATGTATTCAATATCAGGCTTTCCGCTGGCTTCAGTCACTACAGCTTGCCACTGCGCCTCGAGCAGCTCCTCAGCCAGCTTTAAGTCAAGGGTCTCTCTATCGCCGTCTTTTTTTGTCATGTTTGCGCGTGTAGTAGCGAGCAGGCCGTTCAAAAAGATAGAGGTTCATATCAGGCGGAACATAACTGGCCTTCTGCGAATAAGATTCTGGATCGTAATTTACCCATAACGATTCCGTGCGCTCGCCCTTTGAAGAATTACAGAGGCGAGTATTGGCGTCTACCCTGATCCAATCACGATAGAGGCGATCCATCAAAGAGCAGCGATATCCTGATACTGCCACAGCACCTTGCACGGATCGGAGAATGTCAGCAAGCTCTTCATGTTCGCGGTCCGTCATTTCATAGCCG
>DASPPQ010000204.1:0-12033 GCA_035625415.1 Thermodesulfobacteriota bacterium | reverse complement strand
TCCTGTAATGTTGTTTTTGTATTTCTGTGTGTTGATACAACATTACGAATGAAAATCAACATATTTTCACTCGTCGAATTCTCTTTTAGCTTTTTCAAAATCTTCTCTTGGATCTTGTCTAGGATCGCTTGAGGATTTCAGAGTTTTTTGTCCTTCGGGAAAATTCGAAAGTTTCATTGACGGCCGCTAAAACCCCATAAAGCCTCTCTCCCTAACGTCCTAGGACCCCGGGCCAAAGATAATCCCCCAACTTTCGACTCCCTCGAATTGCCATTCGGTTTAGGACAATAAACAAATTGAAAAGGAGGCAAGCTCAAGGGATTGGGTCGTTGAAGATCGAGGCAACCCAGGGGATAAAGTATGATAATTTGGATTATTAAGTAATAAAAAGAATGAAAAAGGAATATTTTTCTTGACAAATAATCCGGGATTGAATTATTCTCGTCGAGTATCTTCGGAGGAGAATGAAAAAGGGCGCTGGCTTGAGTCAAGCTTGTTACCGAGACACCGGGTTTCCAAGAATTGAAGTATGGGGAAAGAAACCCGAGAAAGGAGGTGGCTTCAGGTTCACAGACTTCTAGGGACCAATCGCCTGCATATTATGAAATGGGGGAAGACACCTGCCCCGAACCATTCTGAGCCGTTGATGGCTGAGCGGAGGGAGGCGAGCGGTAGCACGGGTCCTTTATTATTAAGAGTTGTATATTGCGACACACTTAAATCTGAGGAGGAAAAGAACTATGAAAAAGAATTATTGTTTTGCTATTCTTGCGGTAATGGCAACGCTGTTTATCCTAAGAGCACAGGCCCTAGCTTATAGAGTTAGTGGGTATGTCGACCACCCGGGCGAGTATTCGACCCAGGGCTCACTGTGGACTGTGCTCCAGGGCACGGCTCCCATCAATAACACAACCCCGTATGCATACCCTTGCACCACCGATCCGACCGTAGCCGTACCCTGCATTACGTACCCAACCCCCCCCTGGGATATGAATACGATGAACCATGACTGGGCGGACAGCAATTATGTGGTCGTCACCGGCCGGGACGATTCCAGGGCCCTCTATTCTGTGGGCGAATTGGACCCGAACTTCGGTAATGCGGCGGTGACAATTACGTGCAGCCGGCCAGACCGATGCAGCCTATCCGGTGAGGGCAGGACGGTCCACCACGTGACCGACATTGAAGTCGTCCACGCCGTCTCTATCATAAAACTTTCGGGGGGGATATTTCCCTTTACGCACTTCTATTCGCCGTACGTCATCGTTTCCGGTGCGGGTATCACATCACGGACCTATGCTCTTGCCGATCTATTGGTGATGCCGCAAGAAACCTTCAATGCCTCTAATTCGACGACCAAGACCAAAGGGGTCTGGACCGGGCCCACGTTGCTCAGCGTACTCAAGGCCTCAGGCATCGATACGGGCGACATGGATAGCTACATTGTTGTTCAGGCCACCGACGGCTACTCCACAGTTCTCTCCATGTACGAGGCGACGCAGGTGACCGGCGCTCAGTCTCAGCTTGCCCTGCTGGCCATAAGCGCGAGCGGGACCAGCTCGACTATTAACCAGACCCCGACAGTGCCGGGCGGCCCGACCACCCCGCCGAGCGGCGCGGGGCCAAATCCCCCCACGCCCAATCAGACCACCGACAGCGGCGTGGCCCGTCTCATTCTCCCCAATGACGGGGGGACGACCAACCCTGTCGCGGACCGGTGGATCTCTAACGTCGCCCAAATCGTGGTGTACAAGTTGGAGAGTTGCTGGGACCATTGGCGCTAAAAGAAGCAGCATTGACGGTGGGCGGGATCCGAGAAAGGGTCCTGCCTTTTTCTCCCTTGCCCCCAATCTGGCAGTGCCGAGCCTACGCCCATCACTTAGTTATGAGCCAATCACAGACGTCGTAACGGCAGCTTCATGTGTCCTGAACGGAACTTTAAGATCCAAAGAAAAGTCACGCACGTCAACTAAATAGCACGAGGAAGTGTTGCTTGTGCGTCCAATAAAAAATCGGGATAGGCTGGACACAAGAGGTGTGCCCGGCGGCGTTAGATCGTCTCCATCTCTCCCGCCTCTTGCTCATAAGGCCAGACTGTATGCACAAAGAACTTCTCTATCGTCTTTCTATTACTGAAAGCTTGAATGTTGAACCGAAGGCCAAGAGAATCAAATTTTATCAATGAACATTTCCAACGCTAATAAATAATTCTATTTTTGAGTCGCATCGTTTAGTTGTAGGTGTAACCTGCAACAAGGGGAAACGTAATAGGTGTGTGGTGGGGGATATGTCCTGAAACATTCGATTGACTAAAGCTTAAAATGGCTCTACATTACACTTGATCCCTTTCTTCTGAGGAGCTAATCAAGATGACCCCGACGCCAAGTGCCAATAAACGGATTTTTATCAGCGACATTCACATGGGTGATGAGCGGAGCATGAACTCGTCCCCCCCACATCCGTATGGTTGGTTGCAAAAAAATATCCCCGATCTGACCAAATTCTTGAGTCAAAAGTTGCGGGCCAAAGATGTTGGCCAGCTGGTGATTTTGGGCGATCTGTTTGATCAATGGGTTATCCCCACTGATTCCGATCCGCTTGCCGGATTAGAGGGTATCTGTAGTAATCCTTACAACAAAGACATCATCAACAATCTCAGAGCATTGGCGGCCAGTCCCAAACTGTCATACGTATCGGGAAATCATGACATGAGCTCTTGTCACAAGGATATACCCATCGTGAAACAGTTTATCAAGACGACCTTTCCAGGCATAAATTTCATCTGTGAAGATGACCAGCCGACCGGGGTTTATCGGGCGGAGAATCTGGTTGCCGAACATGGCAACATGTACTCTCTTTTTAATGCCCCCGATACATGGACCAATCTTGATTCGTCGTTTCTCCCGCTCGGCTATTTTATTTCCCGTATGGTCGCCTATAAAGTAGCACAGACAGGTAACCAGGAGAATTCTCTGGACATTTTAATTAAATTTATCCCCAAATATATACAGACTCAAAATTTTATATACGATCTCTTTCTTGCCGTGGCTGCCGATGCAGGATTGAACGAAAGTGACAAATTCAATATGGGAAATATGAGCGGCTTTCCGGCGTCAATCACGATCGACGAAGTTGCTAACAAATATAAACAACTTATTGATGATTGGAATAAGAAGCGCGATAAAATCGACTCTCGTATCGCCATTGAGGCTGATTCATTCATGGGTTTATTAGAGGCCGCCTGTGTGGCTTACTTACAGGGAGAAACTGATACGAAAATTGTCATTTTTGGACATACCCATAAGTGGAAAAATGAAGAAGCTTACGAAACCCTGGATGAAAATGATCAAGAACTGGAAGAAAGCAATCCCTCCTTCCCTTCACAATCCTGCAAAGCGATTTATGCAAACAGCGGCACCTGGATTGACTCCACGGATCAGTGTACCTACGTTGAGACTGAAGTTGATGAGGAGAACCAACGACATTATGTACGGGTAAAGTCGTATCCGGATAACGAGCTGCTGCAGGAGTTATTTGTTACTTTGTAATTCTATTTCCCGTATTCCAAATCGGGCAATCCAACGGGAATGTGTATATGTTTTTTATGATTGAAAGGCTCTCCAGAAGGTTACACATGTGGTTATCTATTTTGGGTCATGAGGAAATGTATTACCTTCTATAAGGTAAAAAGTTGGGGCAGTTGAGATTCTTTATATATATTATCGTCAGCTTGGAGGCAAAAAATGAATCAGAATTTACTTAGTTTCTTTACTTCGAACTATGGACGGGGCCGTGTGGCCCTCATAGGCTCTTCAGACTCGATTGGAAAGGCTATTAGGGTTAGCCAAAGTAAGCTAACGCCCGACGACAAATCATCGTTGTGGTCACATGCATTTATCATTGGAGAAATGCGTCCGGATCGCCGTGACTCAGGTCAGCGGCATCGCAGTCCATATCTTTTCGAAAGCGATCTACATGTTGATCCGCCTCATGCGCAACTTCGGAATGGTGCTCAGGAAAACTGGATTGGAAAGTGGTGTCAGGATGACATTGAGCATGCCGCGATCCTCGATTTTGCTCTCAGCGACCCTACGCAAGATGTTGTTTTAAGTACGGCCTTGCAACTGTGCGATGAGCAGATGGAGTATGCGCTTTTAGAACTGCTGGGTACCTGGTTGGCAATTATCACAGACCGGGTATGGGCGCCGAACCCCATCAATGATCCCCATAAAATGTATTGCAGTGCTTTTGTACGATACAGCTACCAACAGGCCGGGCAAGATTTCTTAGGTGACGATATAGCGCTTTCAAATACAGCACCTGAACATATTGCGCAGAGCGGACCATTTAAGGCTGAATGTCATAAATAAAGATATGCCGAAGATCAAAAATTCGTTTGAAGAAAGATAAATTTGCCTTTCGAGGGGATTTTTGTTATGAAAGAGCCCGATTTTCCCTCCCTGATCCTCCCTCCCTGCTGGCCCTTTGAAACTTGGGGGCGTGCGGTCGAATAGTACTTCCTCCAATGCACATTTCAACCACATATCTTCATTTTAGGCGAAGTACAGCAGGGCAAGATATCTTGCTATCGGGGAGGAGGAACTGTCAACCCTATCGTGTGTGTTACTTCCAAATATTCTATTCCCTTGTTATGGGAAAAGGCGTATATTACAACCACAAATGCACAACGGATTTGGGATTCAAAGGGCCAGTATGGCGCGCCGGCGTTTACGGTACACGCCTTAAAACGATATTCCCAGCTTCGAGCAGATGCCGCGCGTGAAGTGGCGCACGGTCTCGTTGGGGTCTTCAAGCCCGAGCTTTATTGGCGCTTCATATTTCTCGCTGTAGCCATTCATCAAGACGGTCAGCGCGTTCAGTTTCCATTTCCAGAGATTTTCCGGTTTGATGTACCAATATTTGGGAGCCAACGTGCGGCCGATCTCATCATAGCTCATCTTCATGATACTTTCCGGACGCATTGACGGCGCCAGCGCCTCCAGCCCCGGGAAGTTCTCGCCGCCTGTCCATTTGCCCTTATTAAAGGGGCATACGTCCTGGCACACGTCGCAGCCGTACAGCCTGCAACCTATTTGCTCCGCCATCTCAGGAGATGGTACGCCCATTCCCATATTCGCCGAGAGGGAAGTCTGAAAGCTCGCGCACCCGATCATCGACATGGTATATGGCGCGCTCAGCGTATGGGTAGGGCAGGCTCCGACGCATTTGTTGCAGTCTTTCGAACACTCTTTGAGTTTCACGTCGCGAATGAGTTCGAGCTCCCGGTCTACTCCGAACATCTCTATGCGAATATATGACCCGTTTTTGGTGTAGAAGAAATTATTCTGGCGGATGATGCCGAGCCCTGCCTGATACGCTGCCCAGCGGGCTGGCGCCGGGATTCCATGACTGCCGCCCAACGTGCAGGTAAGACCGAGGCTTTCGAGAAACGTGGAGAATTCCTTGCGTATGCTGAAAAAGGGCGCCTGTTCATCCGTTCTGCTGTCGAACATGTAGGCCTTGCCGTAAACGCCTTCGAATTCGCCTGGCACGTTGTACCTGTAAGCAGGGACGATAGCGACAATGATGGATTTTATCTTCGGATTGTCCGCCGAGGGGTTCGCATAACTCCTAAAGCGCCCATATATTTGCTCTCCCATGGGTATCCGCGAGATGCGCTCCTCCAGCTTTTCGCGATAACCGGCCAAGGCACCAACACTAATAATACCGCAGTCCTCGTATCCAAGTTTCAGAGCCTTTTCCCGTATTTTGTTCTCCATAATCACAACTCCTCCTTCTGACCGGCAAGTGCCCCGCAAGCCCCGCCTTGTAGGCGGGGTCAAGGGGCAGAATATAAGCGAAACTTCCTGTCCGGGAAGCCCCGCCCTGCGGGCAGGGAGCTTCACAACCAATTTTCTGAAGCACACGCACTCTTCGCGGAATATCCGGGTTTATCGCCATGAGTTCTCCCGGCAGCATACTTGCGAATTATGAATAATGTAAAACATCTACTTGTCTTTTGCAAGTAATTAGCGTATCTTTTGAGTATGAAGAAAATCACCAGGAGATCGACGTGTCCTATCAGTACCACTCTCGACATTTTGGGCGATAAGTGGACACTGCTGATCATACGGGACCTGATGTTCAAAGGAAAAAGAACGTACGGCGAGTTTTTGCAATCCGAAGAAAAGATCGCGACGAATATCCTTGCCGATCGTCTACTCATTCTGGAAAAGAACGGGATCGTCGAAAAAAGGGGCTTTCCCGGAAATAAGGTGAAAAACCTTTACCGATTAACTCCCAAGGGGATCGATCTAATGCCTGTCCTGTTTGATATCATCTTATGGGGTGACAAATATTTCGAAATTCCGGGACGTGTTCATCGGCTTGCAGGAGAAATCCGAAAGGACAGAAACGGCATGGCAAAGGAGATTTCAAAGAGACTTGCAGCGTCGGACGCGGGGTCATTGACTAAATGATCCCCTGGAATAAAAACGCGTATTGGGGCCAAGGCTTGACATTGGACCAAATGCGGATTGCAGATTGCGGAATTCGTAATGCAGATGCAACAACACCGGCGATGACCTTCGGTCTAGGGTCGATATGGTTTGCAGCTACCAGATATAAGGGATGAGGCGGTATTTCTCCCGTGCCATATACGTATCAAACGCTGGGAAAATGGCTACGCCCCCGGCCGTTCCTTCAATGATGCTGTAAATCCGCCAAACCGGCTGCGGCTGCCTGAACATCAGCGGGGAAGTCCGTCAATTCTTGCACCTGGCGGATTTCGATAATTTCATTGTCCGAGGCGGGGCAGCGCGTGGCCCATTCGATCGCTTCCTCTTTCGAATTCACCTGTATCATCCAGAAGCCGCCGAGAGTTTCCTTCACCCCGGCAAAGGGACCGTACCAGACCACTGGCTTACCCCTGGAGAAGGTGACACGGGCACCCGCTGAGGGTGGATGGAGGCCCTCAAGTGATAAAAGCACTCCAGCCTCCTTCAGCGATTGGTTATACTTCATCATCGCTTCAACGGCCTTGGCATCGGGCATCGTACCCGGAACAGCTTTCTCATATCCCTTCGGGATCATCAACATCATGAACCGCATCGAACGTCTTCCTTCATTTGCTCATTTTTGTCTGCCAGAGCCCGAACGCTGAGCCGGTGGGATCTACAATCACACTGAACCACCCCATGTCCGGAACCTCTGTGACGTTCTCGACAATGGTAGCTCCGAGGGAGGCCGCCTTCTTTGTCGATGCTTTGACATCGTCCACCAGGATGTACGGGAGCCAGTTGTCCCGATCGCCTGGCTTAGGGTTCTTCATGATTCCTCCGCCGGTCCCTTCCCCGACCTCGATGGTCGTGTAGTCCATGCCCGGAATTTCGTTCATTTTCCAATTGAACATAGCTGCATAGAACTTCTTCGACTTGGCCACGTCTCGGGTACGCAATTCAATGTGAACGAATGGATTTGCCATACTGCACCTCCTTAGGATATTTGTTTTGGACGAGCTTGGATACTCTGAGCTTAGCAGCGGCATTAGAAGAGAAAAATGAGGTGAATGCTGTATTTTTGATGTTAAGGAATAAGTATTTTTGCAGTATTCTTTAGATAAGGACGCTTGATTACAGCGGGAGCTTGTATGGCGGGTGAGATTCAAAAATCACGACTTATTGACAATGGTAACTTTTGACCTACTTGACTTTATCCGGCTAAATCGTATGATAAATCATCAAGTCTCTCGAGTAGTAAAAAGGCCAAAGGGATATGACGATTCATATTGTGAGGCAGCGTGCCACGGAAAAAGAGATAAACGAAATGCTGGAAGAACTTGAGACTTATATCAAGCTGGCCGTCGACGTGGAAAAGGGCATACTCTCGGGAGGGGGCGAGTACCATGCCGATTGCGAAGAGGTGCTGCTTGAAGACGGAAGCCGACAGGAAGACATTTGGGGTGCTGACTGGTACCCGGAGCATCGGAAAGTGGAATTCGGGGCGTTGATCAATATTCGTCCAGATCATGGAAACCGATCAATGGAAATTCAAGACTCGAAGCTGCGAGCGAAGATCGAAACGATGATACGCAGATTGTTAGAGGTCAAGTCGACGTGAAAGACCTAAAAAGAATGCGTGAACGTTTTATTCGGGACCGGGGTCCTGTCCGTATGGGCAATCTGGCATCTGACCTGCTGCGCCTTAACAAATGGATCCAAGCGAAGCACAACGATGAGGCAATCGTTGATTTGATGCGCGAGATTGCCTGGCTCATGGAATGGAGTGGAGATCTAGCATCCCCAGAACTGGCTGATATGCAGCGGGAGATTTGTCGATGGCGTCGCGTCTGGCCAGTTGAACAAGCGCGGGGCATTCTCGCGTTTCGTGCCCTTCAGATGTCGAACCGGATCTTGGGATGGTCAGGCCTTCTCGGAAAGACGATACCTGGCGCGAAAAGACTGGATTCCTGATCAAGCCCTGAACACCATGCGGTGCAGGGCAAGTCCGGAATGACCAAATGTTTAAGGATTTTCCTGAGACATCAAATAATAGGGGAGCCCGCCAGCTCCCTTTTTTGTTTGGTGAGTTCAATGTCGCGCTTATGCCGATTTTAGCTCCATGAGTTTGGCGGTCAGAACAGGCAAGACTTCTTTATAATCCGTAACGATGCCGAAGTGGGAGTAGCTTGCCTATTCCTTTATTCGGAGCGGGTCTGCGGCATCCGGAGAAAGAATGAACCTGGATTACAGGGCGCTGAGGCGGGAGTGAAGGGGATTGAGGGTTTGGCTGAGCGATGATCGAATTGCTCAGGATTTATTTTATTTTTATGGTGATAACGTAATCACACCCGGCTGGTGGTTTATTCTGTGCCTCTTGATCATTTACGAATTCAACTTCTTTGCCAAAGTGTTTTGCAGCGATCCACACGTGGCAAATGGCAATACCCATGCTAACTTTGCTCACCCTATCAAGAATAAAGGCTGTTACAAAGCTTGATTTGGCGCGATAGGCATGAAGGGTGCTGGCGTCGCCCGTAAAGAACCACTGCTGCCGATTCATTGCAGACGGGGCAAGGCGAGCAGGTTCCAATAACCAATCTGCGCCCTTCACGTCAGTTATTTCCCCAAGTGGTTTTCTCTTGAATTCCGAAACGCTTTCTCGATGCAATCTTTCTCTTGGCTTACCAAAAGCTAATAAAATGACAAATTCAAGCTTTGAGCTGTTTAATATTTCTTTTGTCGGTTTCGGCATTCCTTGCCAACAGCTGCCGATACCGTTCGCCGAAAAGAACAAGTCCATCTGCTGCAGCATAAAACCAACGTTCGTTAAATATCCATTTTTCGCTTCTGAAAATACCGCAAGATAATGAGGTGCTTTTGCCAAGAATAAGCCCTTCACATCTTTTTGCGACAGAAGCTTCATTTCGATTTTGATATCATCAAACAGGGGATTTAAGGTGCTCGTATGTGCCGTAACCTCCGCGAGTGTACGCTCATCCAGTGGAGTCAGATCGTATTCTCTGATTGATTTCCGCTTGAATATTGTCTCGTAAAGTCTTGTATTTTCGTTCATCTCGTTTCCTTGAATATTTTTTACAAACAATACTTGAGATCCGCTAGCTCTCCCGTTCGTCGGAACATCCGCAAAAATGTCCTTGACCGCCAAGGGGATTAAAGATACTGCAATCAATCCCATTTGGCATAAGATTCGAATCCTCTTCAAACAAATCGGCGGAAGGTGACCCTCCTTCATCCAATCCCTCCTCATCAATGGAAGAGCAGAAACGCATTCTTTGGTCGTTATTGTCGAGACGCGCCCCGAATCTCTGAGAAGGCAAGCAATTCAGGGAAGAACTCCCGGAAGTCTCCGTAAAGTCCCCCATAATGCCTGCTCAATGCTTCAGCTCCTTCCCAAAGACGGTTTGCTCTCTTAAGTCTGAAACGAGACATCCTGTGCAGGACCGCAGCAATACCCCCAATGTCGCTATACGACGGCAGCCAGTCCCTGAACAAGAACGGCACGATGCGCCGCAGCTTATCCGGGAGAAACTCCTTGTGCTCGCAAAGGACCCGCCAGGTGTCCGATATAAAAAAAGATAATGACACATCCGCATAATCCTCCCAGCGTGCGGCAAGAAAGTGGTCATAGAAAAGATCGACCAACACTCCCCGGTAAAGACCGAAGGATGGATCGAGCCGCCGCTTGCTGCGAAGGAAATTCCGGTTCTGTCCTGCGAAGGAATCGATTTTCCGGTGAAGTAAAATCCCCCGTTCAATATCGGGCGGGAAACGCCCGTCCAGCCTCCCTTTGACAAAATCGCCCATGAGATTTCCGACAAGGAGTCCCGGGGCATCGCCGGAGAGAAACAGATGGGTAAGAAAGTTCACAGACCGATCTCCTATCCTTCTCCCTTCAGACCTGCAAAAGAGAAAAAGAGTATGGATTAGAATAACATATTTTGGTTAACAGATCAGGAGTCAATAGTAAATGGAGAGAATCAAATTAGACTTAACCGGTGGGGGTTTTCCCTTTTTTAACAATGGTAAGGAACTCGAGCGCGGCGGCAAGGTTGCTGACAACCTATCCAAATTAATCTACCTCAAAATATTCAGTGATAATCTGAGGGACTTCCAGATAATGCTTGTCAGTGGTCAAAACCATTGATCCATGTTGCATAGCAGAAGCGGCGATCCACAAGTCATTGGTCGGGATCGGTGTGCCTTTCAGCCGGAGCGATTGCACAATCACAGCGTATCTGTCTGAAGTCTCTGCATCAATCTCCGCAATGTTAACCCTTGGGGAGCTGAGAAAGTCCTTGAGGATAGCTCTATTTCTCTTTTCATTCCTTCCTATCAATAAACCAGCCTTCAATTCACCGAGGACGATGGGATTGAAAATGATCTCATCTGCCTGCTGCACCACCTCCTTGACTCCAGGATTTCCCCTTAAGAATGCCACATAGGCTGAAGTATCCATCATGATTTTCGATTTTTCCATAAGTCCTCATCGATCGTTCTCTGAAACTCGACGCTCTTTAGGAACTCCTCTGCCTCTCTTTTTGTCCAGATCCCACAAAGATGATCCAGGTCGTGATGCAGATACTTCCTCTTCTGCACCTTTTCCTTCCTGCCAGTAGCCTTCTCAAGAAAGGAAATAAAGGCTTTGTTTAGGCTTAACCTCTTGTCTTCCGCCTCTCTTTTTATCATCCTTTCCACGTCAGCAGGAATTCCTCTCAGAGTAATTTGTTTCAAGGCAATCACCTCCGGGTGAATCGATAGTGAGTCTTTATGAGTCAATTATTGCATCATTTAGAGATCCTGTCAACTGAAAGAAATTGTTTCGAGAAGCTCCTCTCGTTTCTCTCATTCCTGATCCACTCTGCCTAACCGATCTTGCAGTCCAAATAGGTGACGAAGCCTTCCACAAACTTTCTTTCTGCTTGGATTCGGCAATAGCAGGGGTTTCCGTTCCTTGACAAGGATAAAAAAGGGATTATTTCAACTTCAATCTAATCTCTGTCGTACCTCCGGGAAGGTATTCCCTTGTGAAGTCAAACTCCCTTACCATCCGCAATATCCTGGTATTCTCCGTCAGGGCAACCCCGCGCAGCTCCTCAATACCCTTTTCCTTCGCGATGCCAATCAACATCTCCATCAATTTATAACCAAGCCCTTTCCCCTGAAAATCGTCGTGCACAAGCACACCGATCTCTCCCGATTTCAAATCGTGTTCTCTCATGACCCTGCCAATGCCGACGATCCTCCTCTTTTCATTTTCTTTTATCTCAGCAACGATCGCGATGTCCCTGTCATAATCGATATTGCAGAATCGCACAAGCATCTCGTGAGTGATCTCTTTGATCATTCGGAAGAAGCGCATCCTCATACTCTCTTCAGAAAGACTTGAGAGCAATTCCCGTTCGAGAGGTTCATCCTCGGGTCGGATGGGCCTTAATAGGATTTCCGTCCCGGCTGGAAGTCTCCAGGACGTGATATATTTTGCAGGATAAGGGGTGATGACAAGGTGAGGGTA
>DASPPQ010000203.1:0-10535 GCA_035625415.1 Thermodesulfobacteriota bacterium | reverse complement strand
GAAAAACTTATCGAACAGATAAAAGGAAGACTCTTGGCCAGGCCAAGGACGATCATCTTTGACGAAATAGATCATTTGTTCCGGGATAGCGGGTCTGGCAGGGTTGATACGCTAGAGACCATCAGAAAGGTCCATGACGTCTGTCATTGCCCCGTCGTTCTAATCGGCGAAGAATGGGTTGACAAGAAAATGAGCAAATTCCCCCGCATTGATGACCGGATCGTTGAGAGGGTAAGATTTGAAAAGTTTGACCTTTCAGACGTGAAGCAGATCATTGGGGAACTTTCCGACTCAAAATTTGAGGGGGACGCTGTTGAAAAGATCACTCAGGAAAGTGGAGGGAGGTTTAGACCTATCATGAGTCTAATTCATGCCGCGGAAGAGAGGGCGAGAGTGAATCAGCTTAGAAGTATCGGAGTGAAGGACTTGGGATGAACAAGCTGCGACTGGTGGGGAATGAACTCTTAAGGCGACAGCGCAATTTCTTTTCTCTTGATCAGATTGTAAAGACGACCGTCTTGAAGAGGAATGATGTCCGGGATATTCTTCTCGGTTTTTGGGCAGAAAAACTCCTGGTTCGGATCCACAAAAATCGCGATTATTCGTGGAGCAAAGGACCACCGCTGCTGAACGTACGTTATCGTGTGATTATGCCGGCGAAACTTGCCGCGAGAATCGCGCCGCAATATCGGGGTGAGAATAATGCAGCTGATCGGATTTGGTTCGTTATTCGAAGAAAAGTGACTTTTACACGGCGTGACCTTCGGATCTTGACCGGAGCGTCAAGTAGTAATGTCCGTTGGTATACAAAGAGGTTGTCCAAGGCGGGAATTATTTCGACTCGCGGCAGATCCGGCGAGTGGTTCTTGCTAAATGATGTAGGGCCGCGGAGGCCATACGTCGGGGAAATCCTGTCGGGCAAAAGGTCTGTCAGGATAGGTCCCAAGAGAGTAGTCGCATAGGTGTGATTCGCGGGGGAAAGCCGTTGATGTAGATACCCACGGGCATAGCCCGTGGAACTCTGCCCTTCGGGCTTAATAGAGATTCGGAAGGTGACAAATTGTCACTTTTCAGCGAGTTTTTGCCTTTTTCCGCCCCTTCCGTGCCAAGCATCTGCAAAAAAAATTGCCCTTTTCCTGTGCCAACCTTGCAACTCCAAATAACCGTTTTTCTCCTTAACCTATCATTATTATAGCCATTTTATATCATCCAACTGCCTACCAGCGCAGTGCCAAGATGGATACCCCCCTATACTTATTTCAAAAATAGCAAAGGGTCCAAGGCTTTATTATTCTTTCGAATCTCGAAGTGAAGGTGAGGCCCCGTAGCCTTCCCCGTCTGGCCCACCTTCCCGATAATTTGCCCTTTCTCCGCCCACGTCCCCTCTTCTACCAGATTAATCTGATTGTGACCATAAACCGTGACATATTCCTCGGAATGGCGAAGGATGATCAGGTTCCCATATCCCTTGATGCCGTTACCGGAATAGATGACCTTGCCGGCATTTGAAGCCTTAATCGGCGTCCCAATCGGAGAGGGAATATCGATCCCCTGATGCCTCGTGCTTTCTGCCCCTTCAAAAGCATTGCTAATTTTTCCTTCGACAGGCCAGATGAAGTCAAGCTTCTTGTAAACAATCTTTGATTTTTCCCCTTGTTCCGCTGCCACGTCATCAATATAAATTTCAACCTTTAAAACCCTCTTCGCCCCCGCGATAAATATCCGTTGCCCAGTCTCAATCTTACTCGGATCCGTAATTCCGTTTAAAGAGGCAGTCTCTTTGAGATCAACTCCGTAGGTCTTGCAAATGCGGTATAAGGTTTGGTGTCTCTCGACCACATGATAAACCCCTTTAATGCCGTGGGGTGGGGATGGCCTCTCAGAGGAAACTCGATGTCTTGCGCAGCCACCAGCGAAGAGGACCATGCAAAGAAATAAACCACATAAAACGTGGTTTAATATTCGATCTTTAGATTCGACCATTCTCTTCGCCCCTCACCCTTCCCCTCTCCCCTCGTGGAGAGGGAGGGGGTCGCTTTTTGTTCATCGTTCATTGTTCATCGTCCCTAGATCATTCGGCTTCCCACCCATATTTCCCTATCAGCTTGACAAACCGGCAACCGCCTAAGTCTTCTCTCTTCACGCCCTCTTCTGTCTTGGTCACCCGAAACAGGTCCTGGACAAAAGCATCTCCCACGGGAATGACCAGCCTTCCACCGATCGCTATTTGATCGACCAGGGGTTGCGGAATGTCGGGAGATCCCGCCGTAACAAGAATGGCATCAAACGGGCTCTCCTCCATCCATCCAAAGGTCCCATCGAAAATTTTGATCTCGACATTAAAGTACCCCAATTCATAAAGCAACTTTCTTGCGCGTACGGCCAGCGGACGAATCCTTTCGACAGAAAAGACTTTCTCGCACATTTCGGCCAAAATCGCCGTTTGATATCCCGATCCTGTGCCGATCTCTAAGATCTTTTCTTTCCCCGTTAACAACAACGCCTCGGTCATCAAAGCAACCATGTACGGCTGAGAAATGGTCTGTTTCTCTCCTATGGGCAGAGGATGGTCTGTATAGGCCTGGCTTTGAAGGGCTTCCTCCACAAAAAGGTGGCGGGGAATTTTCTTCATGGCAGCGATCAACCGGGCATCTTTGATCCCCCTCAAGGTGATCTGGTCTTCCACCATTTTCAATCGTGCCTTCGGGAAATCGATCATGTGAATCGGCGCCTAAGATGTCTTAAAGTGACCTCGCGTAGCATTCAAGCGTCTAAAGTGATACGTGATCTAAAGTGATTAAAGTTGCGACGAAGATTTGCAGCTTCCAAAATATTCTTACTTTAGTCACTCTAGTCACTTTAGTCATTCATTCCTCTTTCTCAACCTTTTTCTTCAACTCATCCAGGATATTCAACGCCTCGACAGGAGTTAAATGATCGGTCTTGATCTTCTTCAATTCAGCTCGGACGGGATCGGCCTGAACAAAGAGGGAAGGTTGTAAAGGAGGCTTGGGCCTCAAGGTCCTCATCTTTGTCGTCGCGATTTTTGGCATCCCAGCCGCATCCAATTCGCCCTTCTCCAGGTTGGAAAGAATCTCCTTTGCCCGATCGATCACCTTCTGGGGAAGGCCTGCCAGTCGCGCCACTTGAATCCCATAGCTCCGATTTGTCCCCCCTTCCACAATTTTCCGGAGGAAGATAATCTCCCCGCCCCACTCCTTGACCGCCACATTGTAATTCTTGACCCTCTCCTTTGTAAGGGCCAATTCGGTCAATTCATGGTAGTGTGTCGCAAAGAGGGTCTTGGGTCTAAGAGAAGGGTGGTCGTGAAGAAACTCAGCCACTGCCCACGCGATGCTCAACCCGTCAAACGTGCTGGTTCCCCTTCCTATTTCATCTAAGACAACAAGGCTCCGCGAGGTGGCCTGATTCAGGATGCGAGCGGTCTCCATCATCTCCACCATGAAGGTGCTTTGTCCCCGCATGAGATTATCCAGAGCGCCAATCCGTGTGAAGACCCGGTCCACCACAGCAATCTTGGCCTCACTGGCGGGAACGAAACATCCCATCTGAGCCATTAAGATGATGAGCGCCACCTGTCTTAAATAGGTGGATTTCCCTGCCATATTTGGCCCGGTAATGATCAGAAGCTGATGGCCTTGGGAATCCATTTGAGTGTCGTTCGGCACGAATCTTTCCGAAAGCCCCATCCGCTCCAGGACAGGATGCCTTCCGTCACGGATGATGATTTCATCCTCTTCGTCCACGTTGGGCCGGACATAGTTATATCGATCAGCAATCTCTGCCATGGAACCCAGGATATCGATGATCGCGATAGCTGAAGCCGTTCGTTGAAGCCTCGGGGTTTCATCTGAGACTCGTTTCCTCACCTCTTCGAAGAGCCGGTATTCGAGTTGACAGATCGCTTCTTCAGCACCTAACACCTTGGTCTCAAATTCCTTGAGCTCCGGAGTGATAAACCGTTCGGCATTGACCAAAGTCTGCTTTCTGATGAAATGATCCGGGACCAGGTGAAGATTGCTTTTGGTCACCTCAATATAATATCCAAAGACTTGGTTATATCGAACCTTCAAAGACGAAATCCCTGTCCTCTTCCTCTCCTCTGCTTCCAATTCAAGGATCCAACCCTTCCCCTCCCGACCGACTTCTCTCAAACCATCCAGTTCCTTGTCATACTTCGGCTTTATAATCCCTCCCTCTCTAATCGTCAGGGGTGGGTGATCGACGATGGAAGATTCCAGAAGTTGACAAAGGTCTTCAAAATCCTCAATCTGAGATATGAACTCCTTGAGGATCGGGGCATCCAGGGGATCGAGATTCGCTTTTAGAAGAGGCAGACTTTGGAGGGAATTTTTTAGTCCGATGAGGTCCCGGGCATTGGCGTGTCCGAGGAAAATCCGGGAGGTCAATCTTTCGATGTCCTGAATTCCTTTCAAGGATTCTCTCAGCCGCTTCCTTTCTATCATTTTCTCCTTCAGTTCGGAGACCCCCTCCAAACGGCTCTCGATCTCCTTGACATCCATCAGCGGATAGTTCAACCACTGTTTCAACGTTCGACTTCCCATCAGGGTGATCGTCTCATCCAAAAGCCAGAAGAGAGACCCCCTTTTGCCCTGCTCAAAAAGGGATTGAGTAAGTTCTAAATTCCTCTTCGTCACTTCGTCGATGACCATGAAGTCCTGTACCCTGTAAAAAGAGAGGGGGCGGACGTGGGAGAGAGGCTTTTTCTGGTTCTCCTCGGCGTAGCGAAGAACCATGCCGGCGGCTTGGGCAGCCAAGGGGGCTTTCTGCATGACCGAATTCCATTCTTTTTCACTGAAAGAAGAAAAAGTGTCGAATTTCGGGTCATCCAAATAGGTAATCAAACCACTTTCAAAACTCTCTTCGAACCCTTCAAAACAGGGATGTTCCTGAAATTTCTTCAGGGATAATATCTCTTTCGGTTCGTTCCGAAGGGCTTCGCTCAGAAAGGCTTCAAGTCCCGAGATTTGACAGGCTTTTAATTCGCCCGTGGAAATGTCCAAAAAGGCAACTCCAAAGACTTCTCCTTCCGCATAGAAGCCCATCAGGTAATTATTCTCGCCCGTCCCTAACTGGATCGAGTCCGTCACCAGGCCAGGAGTAAAAACTCTGACCACTTCTCTCTTGACGATTCCCTTTGCAAGCTTTGGGTCTTCCACCTGGTCACAAAGCGCAACCTTGTATCCTTTCTGCAATAGTTTGGAGATGTAGGCCTCGGCGGCAAAATAGGGAACCCCGCACAGAGGGACACTATCTTTTTGACCTTTATCCCGTGACGTAAGTGCAATATCCAGTTCTCGGGAGCCCACGTGCGCATCCTCAAAGAACATCTCGTAGAAATCCCCCATCCGGAAGAAAAGGATGGAATCCGGATATTGACTCTTAATCTGGAGATACTGCTTGATCACGGGAGTCAGGGGTTTTGTCGTCATTTGAAAAATAATCTAACAGAATCCGGTGGGGTTGTAAAATGGAAAACCGGAGAGAATTCGGAGTTTGGTAGGGAACGGTTTGAAACCGTTCCGTACAGGAGTTCGGTGAGGGGGCTTTTTGTAATCAGGGAAAGAGGGGCAATAGGTCAAGCCCCATGGTTTCAGGAAATCCCAGCATAATATCCATATTTTGAACGGCTTCGCCGGAGGCCCCCTTCACCAGGTTGTCAATTGCTGTGACGACAACAGCTCGGTCATCGGGCTCACTTACCGCAACGCCGATATCACAAAAATTAGAACCCTTCACATCCTTTGTGTTGGGGAGTCTCCCTTTGGGGTAGATTCGAACAAAGGGCTCTCCTTGGTAATGATCGTGAAAGGCATCGAGTAACTCTTCGGTCTTTGTCTTTTTTGTGAGATGGACATAGAGGGTGGATAAGATCCCACGGTCCATCGGAATGAGATGGGGAACGAAGGTAACTTTGATCTCTTTCCGAGCCAGCTGGCTCAGTTCCTGGTCGATCTCCGGAGTGTGCCGGTGAGCAAAGATCTTGTAGGCTTTCACCCCCTCATTCACCTCGCAGAAGAGAGAATCGAGAACCACATCCCTGCCTGCTCCGCTCACACCGGATTTGGAATCAACCACAATGCCCTCAAGGGAGATCAGTCCTTTTTTGACCAGGGGGATTAGGCCAATCAACGCCCCGGTAGGATAGCAACCCGGATTCCCGACGATCTTCGCCACTCGAATCTTGTCCCGGTGGAGTTCGGGAAGACCGTAGACCGACTCGGAAAGAAGATCCGCCGCTGTATGCTTTTGGTACCATTTCTCATAGATGTTAGCGTCTCTAAGTCTGAAATCCGCGCTAAGATCGATGATGCGTTTTCCTTGCCGATAAAATTTCGGGACGATTTCCATAGCGGTCTTGTGAGGAACGGCTGTAAAGAGAAAGTCCGTCTTATCTGAAATCCGTTCGGCGGAAAGCTCTTCGCACTTGATCCGGATTTGATTCGTGAGCGCTGGGAAGACCTGTTCAATCTCTACCCCAGCGTATTTTTGTGACGTCAAGGCCGTGATTTCAATCTCTGGGTGATGGATCAGGAAGCGAAGAAGTTCCAATCCGGTATATCCTGTTGCTCCGATGATACCTACTCGTGTTCTCATCGATTTCCTCTTCGAAAAAAAGAGTTCCTTGAGTTCATTGGGTTTATTGAGTTTGTTGGGTTTACCGGGTTCAGATGCAAATAATCCAAATAACTCAAGTAACCCAATAACTCCATAACAAAAAAGGGAGGTTCCATGACCTCCCTTTTTTTAACTGAATCAATGTGGTCATGGAACTATCTCTTAGAGAACTGCGGTCTCCGCCTGGCTCCTCTCCTTCCGTACTTCTTCCGCTCCTTGACCCTTGAATCCCGCGTGAGAAACCCAGCTTTTTTCAGAACGTCTTTAAAATCGGCGTTGTACTGGAGAAGAGCTTTTGAAATCCCATGACGGATCGCAACGGACTGCCCGGAGATGCCTCCTCCCCGAACATTCACTTTGATATCGAATTGGTTCCGGGTTCCAGTCAGCTCTAAGGGTTGAAGGGTGACCATTTCACAAGTTTCTCTCCCAAAATATTCTTTCACCGCCCTCTCGTTGATAACAAACTTTCCTTCTCCCGGTTCAAGCCAAACCCTCGCAATGGAAGTCTTTCTCTTGCCTGTGGCATAAATAGGCTCTGTCACTTTTTTCTCTCCTCTTTCACCCCTTCGGTCTCCTCCCTTGCGGGGGAGGGGAACTATTTGCGCTTATTATTTTGGTTCGAATGGAATAGGTTTCTGCGCCTCGTGCGGATGGTTCGGGCCTGCGTAAATCTTCAGCTTTCGAAGCATCTGACGCCCCAAACTGTTTTTGGGAAGCATCCCCTTCACCGCCATCCTGATTATCTCCGTTGGCTTTTTCACCAACAGCTTTTCAGCAGTCGTCTCTTTAATCCCGCCGGGATAACCGGTATGATGATAGTAGACCTTGTCTTTCATCTTCTTTCCAGTCAACGAGATTTTCTCGGCATTGATCACGACGACAAAATCCCCCGTATCGACATGAGGGGTATAAGAAGGTTTATTCTTCCCCTTCAATATCTTTGCCAATTCGGTAGACAGTCTCCCCAAAACCTTTCCCTCGGCATTCATCAGATACCATTGACGGTTCAATTCTTCTTTTTTCGCTTGGTAGGTCTTCATCCCGTTACCCTTAGCTATCTAAATTTTCTAATACATCGTTTAGGTTTATGTCAAGAAGGGTGCCCTATCTTATCTTTCTCTTGTTCGTGATATGCTCCTCCCAAAACAGGACGACCGGGCTCGCGATATAGACCGTAGAATAAGTGCCGGTCACGATCCCGACAATAAGTGCGATGGTGAATTCACGGAGGACCTGTCCGGCGAAAAAGAAGAGAATCAGTACCGATATCATGACTGTTCCTGTGGTCAAGATCGTTCGACCGAGGCATTCGTTGATACTTTCGTTAAAAACCGTAACAAGGTCTGTCTTCTTCATCTTCTTGATATTCTCTCTCACTCGGTCAAAAATGACGATGGTATCATTGATGGAGAAGCCAATGATCGTAAGGATGACAGCCATCAGGGACAAGTTATATTCCAGGTTTAGGACAGAGATAGCTCCATAGGTTACGGCAATATCATGAAATAATGAGATCACGCCGCCAAGCCCATAAGAAAACTTGTGGAATCGAAGGGCAATATAAATCATGATCCCCAAGAGAGAGAGTATGACCGCCCACGCCGCTTTTTGCTTCAAATCTCTCCCAACCATCGGGCCAACAACCTGAACACTTTGGATATCCGGAGTCTTTTCTCTAAACCGCTCCTGGAGAGCGGTTTGGATGCCCTTGGCTATGACCTCAATGTCTTCTGAGCTCTTCTCGACACGGATCAAAAATTCGTTCTCTCCTCCGAAGTTCTGAACGACTGCTTCCTTCGAACCAGAAGTCTCCAAAGCACTTCGGACCTCCGAGATATCTACAGGCTTCGAGAATTTGACCTGAATGACTGCTCCCCCTGCGAAATCAACCCCATTTCTCAATCCGCCATGATATAGAACGGAGCCAATGGTCACGAGAATGGCCAGTGTTGAAACCCAGAGGGTAATTTTCTTCATCCCTATAAAATCGTAATGGGTACCCGGTCGAATCAATTCCATGAGACAGTTTCCTCTTACCCCTTAAATGCTCAATCGTTTAATCGCAAATTTAAGTGTAATGAAATCGTAGATCACTCTTGTCACAAAAACGGCCGTGAAGAGGTTGGCCAAAAGACCGATACACAGCGTCACGGCAAATCCTTTCACCGGACCGGTTCCGAACTGGTAGAGAATGACCCCCGAGATCAGAGCCGCTACGTGGGAGTCGAAAATAGCCGTGAAGGCGCGGTGGTAACCTTGATCGATCGCCATTCGAATCGTCTTTCCTATTCTCAACTCTTCTTTAATTCTTTCATTAATCAAAATATTCGAATCGACCGCCATTCCTATGGTCAGGACTAAACCAGCAATGCCAGGGAGGGTCAAAGTCGCCCGGAAAAGAGCGAGCACTGCCATGGTCAAAATCACGTTCAAAATAAGAGCGGAATCAGCAATCAACCCTGAATATTGATAGTAAATCACCATGAAAATGGCCACAACAATCCCGCTTAGCAGGACGGAGATAATCCCTTTGTGGATCGAATCCTGCCCAAGAGAGGGTCCCACTGTCCGCTGTTCAAGGATCTTGACGGGTGCAGGCAGTGCCCCGGATCTCAGAACTACAGCCAGATCCTTGGCCTGATCCGTCGTGAAACGGCCAGTGATCTGTGCCCTTCCCCCTGCAATCCTCTCCTGAATCACCGGAGCAGAATAGACGTTGTTATCTAAAATGATGGCCAGTCTCTTCTTCACATTGGCAGCGGTAATCTGCTCAAAAAGTCTCGCTCCCACATCTGTAAACTCCATGGCCACATAAGGTTCGTGGAATTGTGAATCGAGCGCTACCCGAGCATCCTTTATAAATTCACCGGTCATCAGGGTTCTCTCTTTCAGCAGTAAAGGGATCTTCCTCACCGCCCCTGTCTGCCGGTCCACGGATTTCTCATACAGGATAACGTCTCCAGGAGGGATATTCCCCTTCAATGCCTCCTCAATGTTTCCCTCTTCGTCCACCAGCTTGAATTCCAACAGAGCTGTCTGGCCGATTAAATTGATCGCCCTCTGGGGATCCCTGATCCCAGGGAGCTGAACCAAGATTTGATCCGTCCCTTGAAGGGTTATCTCGGGTTCTGAAACGCCAAATTGGTCAATTCGATTTCGGATGATCTCCAAGGCCTGATCAATCGCTCTCCTCTTTACAGTATCTATTTCCTTACTGTCCAGGAGCATCTGAACCTTCCAGATCCCTCCTTCTCCTGAAGACGACAGCTCGCGCAACATGGTAAACCGCGTTCCGAGTAGATTATCCACCTTCTCCTTAGCTCCGGAGAATTCGAGAACGATCCGATCCTTCTCTCTTTCCAATTTTCCAACCGGAATTCCTTGGTCCTTGAGCTCGTCCCTCAGATTATTCTTGATCTGCTCTATATAGCTTTCTACAGCCTTTTCACCCTCTACGGTCAGGAGGAGGTACATGCCTCCCTGTAAGTCAAGGCCGAGATGGACCTTCTCGGAAGGCAGGATCTTACTCCACCACGGGGGCAATTGGGAAGTTACAGAGGGCACAAGAAGAAGGATGGCAAAAACAGCGATGGCCCCGTAAAGTATTGCTTTCCACCTCAGGGTCTTCAACATGCGAAGCTCCTCGTGTGAATGATTTTCCCCGCCCGCCGACAGGCTAACAAAATGAAACCAAGGGTCACATTGCACCCTTGGTACCGAGTAACATAGCTTATTCTAAGAGATTTTGCAAGAAAAAAACTTCCCCTCTCCCTCCGCACAAACCAGAGAGGGAGAAGGGGCCCCAGGTTTAACCGGTGATGAAGGAAGAGACGGGAGGCATGCTACTTCATATCACTCCATTTACCGTATCT
>DASPPQ010000202.1:0-8004 GCA_035625415.1 Thermodesulfobacteriota bacterium | reverse complement strand
TCCTCTTCCAGATTCCACTGTCGGCTCTGGATAATTTCGGAGTGCAAAAACAGGTTGTGAGGCATCACCACCGCTCCTAAAACACTCATCACAACCGGGAGCGAACCCTGTGGAAGGGAAGGTATAAACCACCCATGGAAGGCTTCCTTCCATGGAATCTTTACAAAAGTCAGCTCAAACAAAAAGCAGAAGCCAATCAAGGAAACGAAACCTATGACCCATTTTTCCAACTTTCTATAGCTATTGGCAATGAGCATGTAAGCCACCACCAGGGATGAAAGGATCGCCCCAAGCGTTAGCGGTAAACCAAAAAGCATGTTCAACCCGATGGCTGCACCCAGAATTTCTGCTAAGGCCGTGGCAATTGCCGCACCGAGTGCGCTCAAAAGAAGTATTTTACTTATCCAGCTTGGGTAGAATTTTGAACAAGCTTCTGAAAGACAGAGCCCTGTGGCGATACCCAAATGGGCCGCATAATGCTGAAGGAAAATGAGCATTACCGTAGAAAGTGTAATTATCCAAAGAAGATAATATCCATAGTTCGACCCGGCGGCTACGTTGGAAGCCCAGTTTCCGGGATCGATGAACCCAACCGTAACCAGCAATCCGGGGCCGATAAATCTGAGAATTTCGAGACCGCTTAATTTGGGATGATGCTTTGAAAAAATCTTTTTCCAAATTGGAAGTATTTTCATTACTTGGCACTGATTAGTAGGTCTATTTTTTTTAGAATACCGACAAGATAGCACTCGCTTTTGTTGGGGTTGAATATACGCAAAAAGGGGTTGAATGTCAAAACAAAAAGACCATAAGTTATGAAGGGAAGTTTTAGACCAGTATTATGGATAACGATTACCAAATGAAATATTGCATAGTCGCCGAAATCTGGTAGGCAACGATTACAGGAAGGAGTCAACGGAGGAACGAAATCCCAGAAGGCAAGCGTCTTCTTGCTTCAGTGATCTTTGCCTTGAAAGAGACTTGGTCAGAAATGTAACCAAATTGTAACCACGGCGAACCGAAAACTTCTGAAGACGTGGGTGAAGGAAATGAAGGGTGAAATTGAATTGTCTTAGAAGGTATAATGAGATTAACTGGTTGGAATCAAAGGGGAAGACGGAAGATTCTTGGCGAGGTTTAGAAGTCCGTAGCTCTATCCATCTGAGCTACAGGCGCCTAATTGCTAAATATACGACTTCTTTGAGTTTTGGTCAAGGCATCAGGTGCTAACTTTTTGTCTTCTGTTTCTAATGAGAGTCTTTTTTGTTCTCCATTGTAAGTGAACCGTATCCACCAGGTCGCACCCCGTTTATATAATCCCATGGTCGCCTCCTTCCTGGGTGCTTGATTCGACCCGGTTCCCGTGCTTAAAAGTATATCGTTTTCTTTTTGGCTCATCAACCATTTTCTTCACAATCCTGTTGACATCCAAATCTCTCTTCTTCTCAATGGACCTGAAAACTTTTTTGGCCTCCACGTTCACATCAACAACTTCTTCTTTCTGTTCTTTCATCCACTCATCAATTTCAGCTTTCTTGAATCTGACCAATCGTCCAACCCTGTAATGAGGAATTCCTTTCTTTTCAACCAGCGAGTAAATACTGCTTTTCCGTAGTTCCAGGTAGTCCGCAATTTCTTGGACATTCACAAATCCTGGTGATAAATCCTTTTCATCGTTTGTCTCTCCTCGAGACTCTGACACAAGACTGCATGCTCTTTGCCTTTCCATAGCGGTTCCCTTTCACCAAATCCCTGAGATTTGGACAGACGCTTCACCAGCTTGAAGTAGAGGAACTTGCCACACACCTTCTCGGCTCTCCATTCCCTCAGAAGTATCTTACCTAAAAAATTTACTTCATCTAAAACCTTTGGACATAGGCTCTATCTTTAAAAGATAGATATCAAGATAGAATCGAAAATTATCTATCAAAACTTCTCTTCTCAAATTTCTCATTCAAATTCAAAATGGAACATATATATGATACATCTTCCGCTGGTGGATGATTCGCCAAGGAATCATTATGGAGTCACCAGTGATCTTGAGTCAGAGGTGTTAGCCTTAAGGGCGTAGTATGGGTGATATGAGACTTGCCTCTTGTATCACCCAGATTTTTTTGTTGTCCATATTGCCAGCATAAAGGTTGTTGCCATACCATGCCAAAATCCCCTTGACACCCAAATGCCTTCCCGGTATTGGCGATAACACCTGCGAATCTGCAATAGCAGGTTGACCTTGGAGTTGATGATTACCGAAATAAACAAGAAAGGCAGGATCAAATGACCCTGCCTTTAGTAATTAGACAACTTAATCCAGACACCTTTAAACCACACCCGGTCTCCCTAAGTCAGCAAGAGATTTCTCCTAATCCCAATTTCATTTTAGTCCGTGGACACTCACGACAAAGAACAAATTCTTATTTTTTACCCATAGTTTCCACAAGCCTACCAAGCTGCTCCTTTGAAAGGGGCTTACCAAAAGAAGAATAATGATAGACCGGCATTGCCGGATTCTCAATTGGAATCCATTTTCCTTCTCTTAAATCTTGATAGATACACTGATAATCCACACCCTCTACCACAGGAATGACGCCTTTTAGATTTTTAACATTTCCCTCTTCCAACCAGGTTAGGGTCACTTTCCCTCTTTGGACCTGTTTCATTGTTTCGGTTCCATGGCATCCATCACATTTTCGACCATCTTTCATTATTGAGTGACTCATTTGGGGGGCAAACGCAAGAAATGTTTTCCCACCTTTTAATACAAAATTCCGCATGAGAGCCGCCGTGACTTTTCCTCCATAGTTCATGAGAAACACCCATCCGGAGACCCGAATGGAAACAGACTTCCGTTCTTTGACAAGGGTTTCAAAATGACAGTTGGTGCAGCTGACCACATGACGCATATGGCAGGCTTTACAGTCCAATTTATCCCCGTGAACGGTATGGGATTCAGATGGCTTAAGAGAGCTATGGCATTTCTCACATCTCGTATCCATTGCACCAGGCTGTAGCAAAGAGACATATTCAATACCATCGCCGTGCATCTCCCTTGAAGAATGACAATCCATACATTTCATGCCTTTAGCAAAATGGACATCCTCCTGTTTTGCCGCGGCGTCAATTCCTATTATGGTCCTCTCGGATGAATGGCATTCCAGACACATATCTTGGTTCTTTGCTGCTTTAGTGGAATATTCTGACTTCCCATCTTTTGCGACCTTATGACACCGATCGCACCCGGGAGCATGGCAATTCTTACACGCAAGGTTGGAATACGGAACACCTGAAATGATTTCTATCCCGCCGTTCGCCTTGTCATACCAATATTCCATCCCCTTAGCGGTGTAGTGGAGACTGGAAAGAAAAAAACAGTTTTCTTTCTTAATCTCTTGAGCATATGAAATTCCACCGAAACCAGTTGCGATCAGACTTAAAAGCACCAATTGGACGAGCCATATCTTTTTCATTCTGTTCCCTCCTTCGCTCAAATTCTGATGGATGACCCTGCTTTGATATTGTTGTCACTTCAGTATATCCGCACCCGCCTTCGCCGCCACGCCATCCTGCTGCGATGTGCCCCCCGAAACGCCAATAGCACCAACGATTTTGCCGTCCATCAATCGTTTGGTGTAATAACGAGAGAAGCTGAGTTAACTAAGATAATCTAATATTCTTACTCTCATTGGTTGTCAAGAGGAAAGTTGCCTTCGTGAACTGCCCATTTCCCCAGCGAAAATTGATGATTTCCACTGGTAGAAATCATGTGTAGGGGTCCAATATACGAGAATCAAGCTGAAACATTTTTGGTTGTCCACAGACCCGGAATCCAAGATATGATCTGGTTCAAGGCAGTGAAAAAGCCGTTTTGAGTATTCTTGGGAATTAAGGAATATCTTTGCGGGTATAAGGAACAAAAAAAATGACGTATTTCTTATAATAAGAATTACCTTTTAAGGAAGGGATCTTTTCTTTTATCCCGGCCTTTGGAGAATAGATCATAACTTCCATCTCTACTCGCCCTTCCTGAGTTATTTGGTTAAAAATAGTAAGCGCCGGAGTTGCCAGGCTTATTGTCAGAGGTATGGAAGGAACTCCAATAAAAAACTGGTCCCCATCTGTTCCTGCAACTTTCACCAAAACGGAGACAATATAATCGGCATCCCATGGATATTCTGATACGGAAACTCCCGCGTCTAAGAACCAATGGGTGAACGCTTTTCTGATGTAAGACTTCTCATCTCTCATTAGACAGGCAACCTCGACAAAGACTTTAGACCCCTTCATATCTACGGTCATCATTTGGAATGCTTCGTCTACCGCTTTTGTGACAAGCAACTGTTCTATTCCACTCTTCTTGGTATAGGTAAATTGGTAAGTGTGGGTACAGGAAGAGAGAGTGAAGAGGATACAGATAATGAAGAGAGTCCTCATGATTAGAAGCACCTCTGCTATCAATTTTAGTTTACGAATATCTTTAAGGGTAATTAGGTGAACACTGTATTTTTTGGGGTAAAGGCTTGTATTTGTGGGGTTGGCTTATGTCAAGAGAGGAATAAATCCGTAAGAAAAGCACTACAACCCGGTGGGCGTGATTTGGCAAAACCCTAAACTGCACAGGTTGCCAATACCTGCACATTACCCCAACTGAAGATATTTAATTGTAACCTTCAATCTTATGGCAAATTCCGATTTTGAGTGTTTCATACCCCACCCGCTATCGCTAGAACGATTACTATTGAAATCCCGATGATTACTTTTTTTGCCATTATACGCTCACCTCCTTTCCCGTTGGACAGATACCCTCACTCCCTCCTGTGTTTCATACATATTCAGCAGCATTCCGACAAATAAATAGGGTAGAGGGTGTATTTTTCGGAGGGAAATAGTGTATTTTTTATTCATAGTAATTCTTCTTTTGTCATCTTAATCCCACTGCGAAACAATTTGTTTATGTGAAGCTTTACTTTTACAAATTCAGTTATTATCTTTAAACCGAGACGGGAGGAAGTATCATGAAGAAAATTTTAAATAGAATTCTAACATTTGCCATTCTGGTACTCATTGCAGGAAGTTTAGCAGGTTGTCCGCCTCCTCCTTGGCGGTGGGGTCGTTATCATCACCACTATCGTGGTTTTACTACAAGCATAAAGTGAGGGAATGGCTTGCAATCGGACACGAAGCTACAAAGGAGAACTGTTTTTTCCTAAGACTTCCTCCTGAAACAGAAAGTTTCTCTACACAAAATACGTTGCTAACGCCATAGATTTCCCCACTTGACTTTAGTAGCCTAGGGAATACCTGGTTCACTTCCAAAGATGATGTTCACAGGAGGAGTTCATAATAACGACGGTCATGACGTTTCATCAGCCAGTCCTTTCCTTAATAGCGGCGATATTAATTTTCATCTTTCCCAGGCTGCTGAACTTTATTGTGGCAATCTGTTTAATCGTCGCAGTCTAGTAGGCTTGATTCGGTAACGCTGCTGTAGTGCTTATCCAAGCCCACAGGAACTGAAAGCGGCGCACTATAGCTGGGCCCGCTGCCCGATCTGCAATGTCGTTATACTGCTGGGTAGGTGCAAAAGCAAGTTTAGCTATGGAGGAGTAGCACGATTAATACTTTCGGCAAAATAATCGGAGTAAGGGTCAACAGAATTATTTTGAGCTTGTCGCAAATGTTACAGACTTTTCGATATTTTTGATGTATTATATTTTTTAAAGGTAAGAACCAAGTCCAAGGGTTTTTCAGTCAATGGAAAGACAGAAAGGAGGAAATATGGGAGAGATCGTACACACGTCAAAAATCAAAATTGTAAGAGAAAAGGGTCCCACGAGGAGAGCAATGATTGAGGGGTTTAATGAACCCGTCTATTATGGCGTTCACGGTGGAATCAAGAGATTCTATAAGGTCGAACCCGAAAAAGAGCATGCCGCTACCTTAGATCATATTGTGGCGGCCACAGCTGGCTGAATGATGGGGACATTGGCCAGGTTCCTGGCTGAAAGAAAGATTCCGACCCCGGAAGAACTTTATTGGGCAGATGTAGAAGGAGACATTGAGGATGTAAACAATGTTCTGAAAATCACCCAGATCCGTGTCAAATACCATCTCAAGGCCCCACGAGCAAAGACCGCAGAAGTCAAGGAAGCTTTTTCATCTTACCTCACTTCGTGCCCTGCGGCTCAGAGCGTCATTGGCTGCATCGATATCAAAGATGATATAGCGATTGAAGAAACAACGAGCTGATTCCAAACATTCTTCGAGGCGAACGAGGAGCAATTGTTATTGAGTCCTTCTACCCTACAGAAAGGTAACCAGTCATGAAAAAAGGATTAACCAGAAGGGATTTTTTAGAAGGATTGGGGTGGAGACACTGGGGTTAGGGTTTGGGGTTTCTATTTTCGACGGGATTTATCAGTATGCCAGTGCACTTACCGAAGAGGAGGCTTATGGGGAGGATCTCCCAAAGATTCACGGCTATCCCCTTAGAGCCATTATCCCTGGTATCTATGGTATGAAAAATGTGAAATGGCTTTCAAAGATAGAGCTTGTCAATTTAGACTTTAAAGGATACTGGGAGAAGAAGGGATGGTCGGACGAAGCGATCATGCCGGTGAAATCTCAGATCCTGATGCCCATGGAAGGCAAGAAGATCTCCCTCGGCAATGCCTGCCCGCTGGCTCACTCTTCCAACTTAAGGGACCCGTCTAAACTTTGAACTCCCTCGAGTAGAGGACGAAACTAAGTATTCTCCTTTTAAGGTGTTCACAACTTCACCAAAAGGAGCTTTATACCAAAGTTTGTATTTCCCATGTCTTTTAATTACGTTAGCTTCCACTCTTCTCCAGCCCCCCCAGCCCTCCTCATCTCGCCAAACATAAAGGCTTGCCTTTTCCTCGCCGATTTTCTCTACGATTACAAAAACCTTATACATACCAGAAGCCAAGTTCCATTTACCCCAAAAGGCTGATAGCTCTTTTGGTAACGAAGGGTCTGGTTGGACCATTTGAAGGTCAGCTGGCATAGAAGGGAAAGTCATCACTATAGGATGACAAGACAAGACACTCACCAATACAATGCTTATTGTCAATACGACGATTGTTTTCATAATTTACCTCCTTCTCCCCCTTTGGAAAGAGAGATTTTATTAGGATTGTTGAATCAAAGATACCAAAGGTGACCGGTTTGTCAATGTTAAAATGAAATTGTGAAAACTATCTTTTACCGATTGCTAATTGAAAGGTTGTATTGTGGAACAGAAATGAACAACCAATGTTTCAGGAAGCAATGTTGCATTGCCGCCCCTTGGTTGCCTAACAAATAGGCAGGCAGACTCGCCACGGATTAACACTGAATACTCAAAAAAGTGAAGATTTCTTTCGAAAAGAGTTGGGCTTATCCTCCTGCCTTTATATGGAAACGCCTTTCCGAAGGGTGCTGCCCGAAGACTTCACTCCATAATCAGCAGGATCGCCCCGGAAAATATGAGGATTCGGACTTTGAAGGAAAAGGTCATCCGCCAAATCAAGAGACAAGAAAGAAGATTGGAGAGCCAACTTCTAAACACATGCCATAAAAGATGAATTTGAGGAAGAAGCCAACAAGGGTTATCGGGCAGATGGGCAGCAAAACTTTTCACCCGGCAAAGATTGCACCTACAAATCTGCGGCCAAGGGTTGACTTGCGGATCGCTCATTACTGGTTGAAATATTCATAAGAGAGACAGGGCCAAATAACCCTGTCTTTCAGGCTTAGCTCTTTGTTCCCTATTCCTTCACTTCAGCCCAGCCTTGCGCAACGCGTCAAAAATCAGCTCGCGTTCCGGGGGCAACACGCATCCGTACCGCCCGAGGAGTACGAAACGTCTGGCCGTATAGTGCACGACCCGCACCGACGCTGAAATCTGATTAGTGCAAACGGGGCACCCCGAGTTTCGCGGATGTGTTTTTCCGTCGCCTAGAGGTTGGTTGCGATTCGTCAGTGGACATCGAACGACGGGCATGA
>DASPPQ010000201.1:0-27120 GCA_035625415.1 Thermodesulfobacteriota bacterium | reverse complement strand
ATACATGAAGAATTCGGTGCCTGGGATGGATGTGCCGGATGGGATGATCGAGAGGATGAAGGGGGTGCCCAAGGAGAAGCAGTCGGAGGAGGGGATCAAGATTTGTGTGGAGACGATTCAGAAACTAAGGGAGATACCGGGGGTGCGGGGGATACACATCATGGCGATCGAGTGGGAGGAGAAGGTTACAGAGATTGCTAAAGCGGCAGGCTTGCTGCCAAGACCACAAATGACGTGAAGGGTGAATCGTGTCTCGTGATTCGTCTATTTTACAAACAAAAAACGAACCACCAATCACCAGTCACGAATCACCCCAAAAAGGAGGCCAAGAAGATGGCAAAAAAGATTTTAATCGTTGATGACGATCCGGATTTAGTGGAAGCTGTAACAATGATTCTAGAATCTAAAAAATATGGGGTGGCCGCTGCGTACGGCGGGATTGAGGGTCTTCAAAAGGCCAAGACCGAAAAACCGGATCTCGTCGTCCTTGATGTAATGATGCCGGACAAGGACGGGTACGCAGTATGTAAGGAATTGAAATCCGATCCCAAGCTGAGTCAGATCCCGATCCTTCTTCTGACGGCAGTGGCTTCCAAGATCTCTACGACCCGCTACACGCAGCAAATGGGACTTGAGACCGAGGCAGACGATTACATTGATAAGCCCGTCGAGCCGGAAGTATTGGTAAAACGGATCGAAGCGCTCCTCGCTAAATAGCGGCGGGGGATCAGTAGCGTCGGCATTTATTGCCGACGAGCTTTGTTCGCCCTCAATCAATGAGGGCGTTACAAATAGGGTTGATATGTCATACCAGGTAAACATTCTTGTCATTGACGATGAGCTGATCATGAGGGATGGTTGTTCACGAATCCTCTCAAGAGATGGATGGTCTGTCACCTGTGCTGAGAACGGGAGCCAAGGATTGGAGGAGATTAAACGCCGTCCTGAGAATATTGATGTGATTCTGCTCGACCTGATGATGCCTGGCATGAGTGGGATGGAGGTGTTAGATTACATCCGAGCTTTCGATCCGAATCTTCTCGTTGTCGTCATCACAGGGTATGCGACGGTGGAGTCAGCCGTGGAGGCAATGAAGAAGGGGGCCTACGATTTCATCCCCAAACCTTTCACTCCAGACCAACTCCGCATTGTCGTAAGAAGGGCGTTGGAGAGGAGAACCCTTCAGAAAGAAGCCGAGTTTCTACGAAGAGAACGAGAGAGGTCCCTTCGGGATATTGCCACCGAGAAGTCCAAGATCAAAACCATCATCAATTGCATGGGAGATGGTGTCTTGGTATGTGATCGGGACAGTTGCATCGTCCTCTCCAATCCAGCTGCGAGTCGGATGCTGAAGGCCCCCGAGACTTGCCTTCTGGGGAACTACCTCAACCAGTGTAACCTTCCCTCTGAATTGTCTAAGACCATAGAAGAAAGTCTTCAGGCAAAGGACAAGACCTATACTTCTGTTTCGCAGGAATTGAGCGTCGGCGAATCTGGAGAAATCTTTCTCCGTGCCCATACGGCCCCTGTACGAAACGATATGAGTGAGATCATGGGTTCTGTCACCGTGCTCCAGGACATCAGCCATCTCAAAGAACTCGATAAGATGAAATCAGAGTTCATCGCCATGGTTACCCATGAACTTCGTGCCCCTATCGCTGCTGTCGAACAGCAATTGACTGTCATCCTGAATAAAATGGCTGGTGAGGTGACGGAAAAACAGGAACAACTTCTTTCCCGTGCCAAGCAGAGAACAAAAGGACTTCTCGATCTGATCAAAGATCTCTTGGATCTTTCCAAAATTGAAGCGGGAAAGATGGTTCAATACAAAGAACCCCTTCTCCTTCAAGAGGTGATTCAAAGAGTGGTAGATTTAATGAGGGTCGAGGCTGAAAACAAAAAGATCGATCTTCAATTCTCCACCCTTTCCAAAGTTTCTTTAATCAATGCAGATCGAAATAGCATGGAGGGAATCTTCACCAATCTCATTTCCAATGCCATCAAATATACCCCCGAGGGAGGAAAGGTTTGGGTCAATCTCAGTGAAGAGGGTGGATTTGTGAAGGCCACCGTCGCTGACACAGGTATCGGCATCAAAAAAGGAGATCTCGCCCGAATCTTTGATAAATTTTACCGAGTCAAGACAACAGAGACTCGTCAGATCGTCGGGACCGGCCTCGGACTTTCAATTGTCAAGAGCATTGTCGACGCCCACCTGGGCTCCATCTCCGTCGAAAGTGAAGAAGGAGGAGGAACTACCTTTTCTGCCTTTTTCCCAACGGAGTCCAACCCGACGGTCTGTAGACCCTGTGGTGAGACAGAGAACAATGTTTGAAATGATGAATCATTTCATTTATGATTTTTTTATTATTTGTTTACCTTGTACCTTAGGCTTCCCACAGGGGGGATAGGAGAGAGTATGAGCGTCGTCTTTTCAAAGGAAAATTTGCGACTCAGCCGTGACCTTCAAGCCACGACAGGGGAGAATGTCATGCTCTGCTATCAGTGTAAAAAATGTACCTTAGGCTGCCCCTCTGCCTACGCCATGAGAATGAAGCCTCACGAGCTGATGCGAGCCATTCAACTCGGTCTGGCTGAGGAGATTTATTGGTCAGGCACCATTTGGATTTGTCTCTCTTGCGAAACCTGTAATACTCGATGTCCTCAGGAAATCAATATCCTCCGGGTAATTGATGGATTGAGGGAGATGTCAAGGGAGTTTGAATACTATAACCCCTACCCTGCTATCCCTGCTTTGCATCGAATCTTTATGGCATTGGTAAAACGTTTTGGAAAGGTGTATGAACTGGGCCTTGCCCTCCTCATTAATTTAAGGATGCTGACGCCCTTTAAAGATATCGATATGGCTTCTCCCATGCTGCTGAAGGGAAAGCTCAAGCCCCTTCCCCATAGAAGTCATGGGGCCAAAGAATTGCGGCAGGTGATGGCAAGAATTCGAGCCTTGGAAGGAGCAAAATGATGCGCTATGCCTATTTTCCAGGATGCTCTCTCAGTTCTTCTGGATATGATTATCATCTCTCTTTGAAATACGTCGCGATAGCGTTAGGAATTGACCTCGTAGAGGTGAAGGATTGGGTTTGTTGCGGAGCCTCATCTGCCCATGCGACCTCCCATCTCTTATCGATTGCCCTCCCGGTTCTCAATCTCTCTCATGCAGAAAAGGATGGCTTTGATAAATTGATCGCTCCCTGCCTGGCATGCCTTTCCAGATTTAAGACAGCCAACGTGGAGCTGGAGCATGATGCCGATTTGAGGAATAAGATTCACGAGGTTTTTGATTATAAGTACCGGGGCAAGGTGAAGGTTTATCATCCTTTAGAAGTTTTTCTTGAAATGGGCTTCGAGAAAATCCGTGAGAGGATTCGAAAAAAACTGAAGGGTTTGAAGGTGGCCTGTTATTATGGATGCGTCCTCACACGTCCTCCTAAAATGGCACAGTTCGATAATGTGGAAGACCCTCAAAGCATGGATTCCATTGTCAGGGCCTTGGGTGCAGAAACAATTGATTGGTCCTTTAAAACAGAGTGTTGTGGTGTGTCGATGACCCTCACCCGATCTGATATGGTCCTCAAACTTTCAAACGATATTCTCCGTGAGGCAAAGGAAGCCGAAGCCAATGCTATTGCGGTCGCCTGTCCTCTTTGCCAAGCGAACCTCGATGGTCGTCAAAGGCAGATTGAGGAGGCTTATAAAACCCGCTATCGAATTCCCATCCTTTATTTCACCCAGTTGATGGGCCTCGCCTTTGGTGCCTATCCCAAAGAGGTAGGTATCCAAAAATTGATCACCAGCCCACTCGAGGTGTTGGGATCCGTTGGCCTCATGTAGAATAGAGAAATTCTACTCTCCATTTCCATAATCCTTTTTCAATCATGGATTCAGAAAAGGGAAAAATTGAGAGGACTCTTGTTTTTGGAGCCTGAATTCGTTATTCGAATTAATTGAGGTAAGGATGAGCACCGAAGAGGCGGAGATTAAAGAAAAAACAAGAGCCGTTTTAGAAGGTGTAGGAAGTAAAAGAGAAAATCTTATACCCATCCTGCAAAAAATCCAGGAAGAGCTGGGATATCTTCCCCCCCATGTCATGATCGAGGTGGCGCGGTTTCTTAACATCTCGGAGATTGATGTTTACAGCGTAGCGACCTTCTACAACCAGTTCCGTCTCACCCCTCCTGGGAAGCATTCCATAAGAGTTTGCATGGGAACTGCCTGTCATGTAAAGGGTGGTCACATCACTTTAGCAGCTTGGCAGAGGAGATTGAAGATACGACCGGGCGAAACTTCTCCTGACCGCGAGTTTGACCTCGATACCGTAGCCTGTGTCGGCTGCTGCGCCATGGCACCGGTGTCCGTTGTCGATAAGAAAGTTGAAGCCAAAGCAGACCCCACGAGGGTAGATGGAATCCTCCTCTCCTATCAGCTCCAAAAAGAAGAAGAAAAGGAAAACAATTGAAATTCGAGGAAATAAAAAGGCAGGCGCAATCCCGCTGGCAGGCGATTTGGAATGACCAAACACCGGTGATTCTGGTCGGAACCGCCACTTGCGGGAGAGCGGCCGGCGCGCTCGAAGTCCTTCAGGCAATAAAAGCCACTGCGCAAAAACAAAATCTCAACTGCCTCATTTATGAAGTGGGCTGCATGGGACACTGCTATGCTGAACCTCTGGTCACACTTCGGAAACCGGGGTTTCCTTCCATCTGCTATGGCCACGTCAGTCCTGTATTAGCTGAGAATTTGCTCACCAACCTTATTTTGAATGATGACCCATCCCTTGAATTTGTTCTCGGAGCCCTGGAGGAGAACGATCTCATCCCCAGTTTTTCAGATTTTCCACGGTCAAAATATGAAAAGCGAATCCTCCTAAGAAACTGTGGAAGAATTAACCCGGAAGAGATAGAACACTATGTCGCGAATGGGGGATATGAAAGTCTGTCAAAAGCTCTCCAGATGAAACCAGTAGAGATTGTATCTGAGGTTAAGCGGTCTAAGTTGCGCGGTCTAGGAGGTGCGGGTTTCCCGGCCGGAGAAAAATGGGAGGTTTGCCGTCGTTCAGAGGAGGAACCAAAATATCTGATCTGCAATGGAGATGAAGGCGACCCCGGGGCTTTCATGGACCGGGCGATCCTGGAAAGCGATCCTCACTCTGTAATCGAAGGAATGGTCATTGCAGGTTATGCCATCGGGGCACGTCATGGTTATATCTACGTCCGCGCCGAATATCCTCTGGCCGTACAAAGGGTTCAGAATGCCTTGATCCAGGCAGAAAAGTTCAAATTTCTTGGAGAAAATATTCTTGGGAGTGATTTCAGCTTTGACATCAAACTCTTTCAAGGGTCAGGCGCTTTTGTCTGCGGTGAGGCAACAGCACTGATAGCCTCCATAGAGGGAAAACCCGGAATGGCCCGCCATCGCCCTCCACGCGTGGCTGTCCAAGGCCTTTTTGGAAAACCAACGGTCCTCAACAATGTGAAAACCCTTGCCTACGTCCCTCATATCATCAAAAACGGGGCAGATTGGTTTTTGCAAACGGGCACTGAGAGAAGTAAAGGAACAGCCGTATTCGCTCTTGCAGGCAAAGTCGTCAATACAGGTCTAGTAGAAGTCCCTATGGGCACGACACTACGCCAGCTCATCTTCCAGGTGGGCGGTGGCGTTATCAAGGGCAAGCGCTTCAAGGCGGTTCAAATTGGCGGTCCATCCGGCGGATGCCTTCCTCAATCAGCACTCAATCTCCCGATTGATTTCGATTCATTACAAGAGAGCGGAGCGATGATGGGCTCCGGTGGAATGGTTGTTCTCGACGAGGACGACTGTATGGTTGAAGTCGCTCGCTATTTTCTCGACTTTACGCAAAAAGAATCCTGTGGAAAGTGCACCCTCTGTCGCCTTGGGACAAAGCAAATGCTCGACATTCTGGAGGACATTACAAAAGGCCGCGGGAAAATGGAAGATCTTGAGACACTTGAGGAATTGGCAGAGGACATAAAGCAAGGATCACTCTGTGGCCTGGGCAGAACCGCACCCAATCCGGTGCTCACTACCCTGCGATATTTCCGGGAGGAATATGAGGCTCATATCAAAGAAGGACGCTGCCCAGCATTGATGTGCCAGACCCTTATCGCATACTATATCCTCCCTGACAAGTGCGCACGCGGGTGCGATGCTTGTGTGGGAACTTGTACGGTTGAAGCGATCTCTACTGACAAGAAGAGAAGAATCAAGGTCATTGATCAGGAAAAATGCGTCAAGTGCAATACCTGCCTGGTCGCATGTCCTCCTCAATACGATGCCGTCATCAGATTGTCACCATCCAACAAGGTGCCCAAGGCAGGCTGACCCCTTGCCCTCACCCCACTCTAGAAAAGGGGGGGATGGGGGGATTTGATAGCGATGCAAACAGTGGATTTAGAATGAAAGAAATTTCTTTGACGATTGACGGGAAAAAGATAAAGGCTCATGAAAAAGAAACAATCCTCTGGGTAGCGTTGCAGAACAGCATCTATATACCCAACCTCTGCGCCATTCATGAAAGGATGCAGCCCTCTGCCTCGTGCCGTCTCTGCTTTGTGGAGGTCGTGGGTGAGAATGAACCTGTTATTGCCTGCACCGAACCATTGAAGGAAGGCATGGTGGTCAACACACGCGGTAAAAATGCTCTAAGGCTTGCACGGACTTCCGCCGAGCTTCTCATGGCAAGCCACCCTATTGATTGCCCGCACTGTTTAAGGAACCGGTGCTGTGAGCTTCAGAAAATTGCCAAACATCTTGGAATAAAGCTTAAGACGAAGCGATTTAGAAGACTTGAAAGAAACCTTCCCATCGATGAGAGCAGTTCTCTTTTTATCTACGACCCCAATAAATGTGTCCTCTGCGGCAAATGTGTATGGGTCTGCCGGGAGAAGTTGGGCTTAGGAGCCATTGGTTTTACCCGGAGAGGGTTTAAGAGGATGGTGTCCACCTTCCAGGACAAACCCCTCAGCGAATCAATGTGCAGCCAATGCGCTGAATGCGTCAAGGTCTGCCCAGTTGGTTCCCTGGCATTCAAGGATAAAAATTTCCATTCTCAGAAGGTATCATAATGACCCAAACCGACTTTCTTCCTGCCTAACTTTCTCTTCCCTATTTCTTGAAATCGGTGTATATTACAATCCAAAACGAACAGACATATTTTAATCAGGGCATATAATAGTTTACTTCTCCCCCTTTAGAAAAGGGGGGGAGGAGGGATTTGAAGACTGGGAAAATGCCCCTAAATCTCCTTGCAAAGGGGGATTTTAAAACGGTTCATCCTCCTTAACTTAAGGGCAACCCTCTTCATCCCCCTTAATCTAGGAGGGGATTAGAGGGGTTATTGCAAAAATAGATTATTTTGGGTGTATTTTAAACCAAAGGAAAGCTCTTAGAGATACAAGAAAGCTTATTGCTTTAGAAAACATAACAGCAACATAAAAAATAGTGTTAAGCCTTTGATCGAGACTATAATATTTGAGATGATGGACGATACTCAGACAAGAACCGTTAGCAAATCTCTGAAAAAGGAGGATAATCCTATGAAGAAAGCATCGATGGACATGACAGGACGAGTTTTCAAGATTTCGGCCTTTGTTATCCCTCTGGCGCTCATCGTAGGAGTGATTTCTGTCACCACTTCCTCTGCTAAAACGGCCCAGGAAATTAATGCAGAGGCCAATGCGGCTCTGGAGCTTTTTACCCAACAGGTAAAAGGCGGAAAAGAGTTTCTCAACACCGCCAAGGGTGTTCTCATCATCCCAAACATTGTAAAGGCAGGGTTAGGTGTAGGAGGCGAGTATGGAGAGGGAGCCCTGAGGATTGGAGGAAAGACGGTCGATTATTATAGCATCGCAGCCGGCTCGGTTGGACTTCAGATCGGGGCCCAGAAGAAAAATCTGATCCTGGTATTTAAACAAGCCGATGCCCTTAATAAGTTTCGGAAGAGTTCCGGCTGGAAGGCAGGGGTAGACGGCTCAGCGGCCTTTATCGATGTCGGTGCGGGGAAATCCCTTGACACGCTTAACATTAAGGACCCAATCGTCGCATTCATGTTCGGTCAGAGGGGTTTGATGGCAAACGCAACCATCGAAGGCGCCAAGTTTAGCAAATTGGCGAGATAGAATTCTTAGGCCGGCGAACTCTTTTAATCTATCCATACCGCTCGCGGTTTCTTCGGCCTTTTGGGTCGTTCATCAAGGGCAAGGAAACCGAAGAGGGTGATCCTGACAGTGGCAAGACCTGTAGCTTTGCGCCACGTAGGGAAACTGAGAGATTCCACCCACCCGCTCAAACGGGGTGAAGGAAAATGCACCATCGGTAAGGATGGAACCAGGAGGATTGCCATTTTTATGGATCCGTATAGTATCCAGACGAAGGCAAACCCCGCCAACCCTAAAAGACCCGATTCCACCCACCCGACATGATAACGAAACCTAAGGCTGTACTTTACTCCATCCCTCAATACTTGGTCTTTTTTACCAACAATCATCTTTCTTAACTGGCTTCCGATCCTGAATTGTTTGATTTTGGATAGCAGAAGGAAACCTTCGTTCCTCGACAAAAGTCCGTCAAGGCTATCTAACCTTTTTTGTGTCGACATTCGTTTCCAATTCTCGGGAAGGGTTATATCGACTTCGCTGTTATCGAAAAGCCAATCGTGACAGACGATAGGAATCGCCCCAGCAAGAATAGAGAATAGCAATGCAAATCTAAAAAAACCTTTTCGCATATGCCCTGGCTCGCTTTCCGCTCGCTACGACATGCCCCGGGAAGCCCATTCGACACACTCAGGCCGTAAGCTCTGCTAAACGGCCCCCGCGTACCTGTCCTATTCTCCCAGGAGGTCTTTCAAGATACCTTTGGGCTTGGTCTCCCCAGAGGGTTTCCCTGAATCCTTGTGCTTCCGTTCGAGGAGACGTCTTTGGAGCTCATTGGCCAAACCACGGCCTAATTGCTTCCCTAAGATCTCCTCATCCAGATTGACGCTAGGTTTTTCCGTCGTGCCTTTGATCTTGAGAGGGATGACTTTCCAACCCTGCTCATCCTCGAGGAGTTTCAATGAAGCGAGTTTTCCTTTTGGGCCTCCTGTAAGCGTCGGAGCAAGCTTGAGCTCTGTCGGTATGTCCAGCTTCTTATCAAAGTCAACCACCCCCTTCGGGCTGAGCTTAAAAAGAGACGAACGGATCCAGCCGTCGAGGAATACCCTTTGATCCTTCACGTCAAAATTGAACAGGCCTTCGTCAAAGCCGGGATTCTTCAGGGAGGGAATGCCAGTGAGAAACGCAATCGCATCAAAAATCTGGGATTGTTTGATCGCCCCTTTGCCAAGTTTTGCCACCGCCGTCCCTCTCAAAGTCTTTTGAATTGCAGATGCGTCCTCCGTGGTGCACTGAAGGTTTCCGTTGAGAGGCCCCTCAGCCGTAAACGACCCTTCTCCTGAAAATTGCAGCCCAATAGGATCGATCCTCAGCACACCTTTTGCGTACTGGTAGTGAATCCGAAGATCTTTAAAGGCGTAATCCTGGTAGATTGCCCTATCAATCGTAATCTCTCCCGAAGCCTTAAGTTTTTGGGTCATCCCTCCTCCCTCCCCTCCTCCGGAGGGCTCCGCTTTCTTCTCCCGCTGCTGAGGGCGGCGTTCTTGCACCTTCTTGCCGCCACTCAAGCCCATCAGATGTTGAAGGTCGAGCATTTTGGCATGGATATTGGCAAGGACATCGGGTGTTGAACGATAGTCTTTGGCCGTGGCCGAGAGTTCAATCGTATCCTTTCCGATCATGGCTTGGAGATTGGCTCGGATCGTCTTTGCATCCATGTCAATCTTACCTGAAACCTTAACTTCCGCATCCTTTAGTTTAGCTTTGATCTCCTTCAAAGAGATGCGTCCAAAATCCATACGGGGCGTGCCGTCTTTTTCCAAACCTCCCTTAAACTCCGCATCTAATACCGTAGAGACATCGGGTAGCGCTTTCGTTTCGTCAACAAATGTCAAATTAGCGTTTTGAATCAATAACCGATCTGCGACGGTGGAGACGGGAAGCGCTTGATGTTCGGGCCCAGGGGGTCTCTGGGGCTTCGGCAGTTCCTGGGAGCGCTTTTCGATGATGTCGCTGAAGTTATAGCGTTCTCCCCTTTCCTTCTTGATCGAGACGGAGAGAGAACCAATTTCGATCTTACTGATAACGAGTTGTTTTTTAAGAAGGGGCAAAAGGCGGTATGAAAGCACAAACCTCCCCACCTTCAAAAAATCTTTCTCTCCGTCCCTTTCCTTGACACTCAACCCTTTTGCCACAATTCCCTTTAAGAGAGAAACACTGATATCATCTAAGAGGACTTTTCTTCCTGTCATGGCTTCGGCTCTCGGAAGGATGATGGGTTTAAGCCGATCGCTGGATAGATAACTCTTAACAACAATACTGAGTCCAATGATCAGAAGAATCAGAATTCCCACCACGATTCCGGCTACCTTTAAAAGCTTTTTCATAGGTCACCCCTCATAGCGATAGATTCTTCTTCGATGTTTTCAAACCTTCATCCCCGGGAGGTTAAGGGAGGCTGTGTTGCCGCCGTCCACAGGAAGAGCCTGGCCCGTGATATAGCTGGATTCATCGCTGGCCAGGAATAGAATGGCATGGGCCACCTCCTCGGGCCGGCCGTATCGCCGAAGCTCGCAGCGGCTGCCAAGCTTGTCAAACTTCCCTCTCACTCGGGCCAGATCAAAAACTGGTTTGGTCATGGCCGTCTCAATCAATCCGGGGCAGACGGCGTTAACCCGGACATTGAAGCCCCCGAGGTCGCAAGCCGCAGTTTGCGTGAAATTAATAAGGGCTGCTTTGCTTGCACTGTATGCATTGCCCCCGGCCCCCGATCGGATTCCGGCCACTGAAGCCGTATTCACAATCGCCCCTGATTTGCGTTCCTGCATATGTTTCGCCACGTGTTTCGTGGCGAAGACTGCGCCTAAAACATTAACCCCATAGACCTTATACCAGTCATCTCCAGTTTGTTCTTCCAAATTGGCGATCTGTCCCGTTATCCCTGCGTTGTTGCAAAGAATATCGATCTGGGAGTAGGTCCCGAGAGCTGAGTCAATCAGTTCCTTGACTTCCTCTTCGATTGATACATTAGTTCGTTTTGTAATCGCCTCCCCCCCTTCCCTCCTAACAAGCTCTAAAGTTTCCTTTAGCCCTTCTTCGTCCGCATCTGCCAGAACGAGTTTGGCTCCTTCTCCACCAAAAAGGATTGCTGTGGCCCGGCCAATGCCACTGGCAGCCCCCGTGATAATGGCGACTTTCCCGTTCAGCCGACCTTTTTTTCCAATCTTCATCACTTCACCCCCAGAATCATTTCGATTTTTACGAAACATAATCGACTCGGGAAAAACAAATAACGCTTCTGTGGATTACTTTTATCATCGGGTGCAGAGAGCTTGCAAGTTATTTAAATAGGCTACTCATAGATCTCTTGAAGCAGCTCAAGGAGCTTCTGCTGGCTTGGCGTGGTAGGGTCCGTGGCCATATTCACCGCATCCCTGGAAGCATAAAATGCAATTTTCTTCAAGTCGTCTTTTGGGATGCCGTGAGCCTTTAGGCTGATAGGAATATCAAGCTTTTTATAGAGATCAAGCAAGCTCGCCTCCAAATCATTTGAGCGACTGAGAAGTTGCCCCATGTCCATAAACTGCTCCTTGCAAGTCTCTTTATTGGCCCTCACAAAGCAGAGAAGTCCATAGGTGGCTGCCCGTCCATGAGGCATGTGGTAATGAGCGCCGAGAACGTGTGTGATCGCATGTCCCATGCCTAACCCCTTCAGGAAGGCGAGGCCGCCGCACATTGCCGACATGCACATATCGGTCCGTGCGCCGATATCATTCCCGTCCCGATATACCCGGGGGAGACTTCGTCCGATCAACTTTATTCCGTAAACCGCATAGGACTCAAAATAGGGGTGATAGGGGGTTGCCAATGAGACGTACCCCTCAATGCAATGAGCCAGTGCATCGATTCCCGACTCGACGGTGAGGCCGGCCGGCATCGTCTTACAGTAGACGGGATCAATCACCGCCAGTTTGGGAATCAAGTGATTATTCATTAATACAATTTTTAAGTCTCTCTCCCTATCCGTTACCACGGCGCAAGGATTCACTTCGCTTCCTGTCCCGGAAGTAGTAGGAACGCAGATGATCGGCGGGAGAACAGGTTTAATCTTGCCCCCTCCGCCCACAATACCTTCAAACTCTCTTATCTCACCGGGGTGGGATACCCTAAGCCCAACTGTTTTTGCGGTGTCCATCGAACTCCCGCCCCCGAGGCCCAGTATCCCATCACAATCATTATCTGAGTATATCTTCCCGGCACGCTCGATGAGTTCAATGGAAGGGTCAGGCTCCACCTCCGAAAAAATCACCGTGGATATGCCACTCGACTCTAAAATCTTGCGAACTTCGTCAGCCCTTCCCAATGAGAACATGACAGGATCGGTCGTCAGGAATACTTTTTTGACCTTCAGCTGGCGGATCCGCTGGCCCATATTCTCCGCAACCCCCGCCCCGAACATCATATCGGGCAGAGGCGGTATGCGGACTTCCCAAGCCTTTTCCTTTTCCTGATACGAATCCAGTCCCCTCCAGATGTTTCTTATCTCTGTATCATCCACGTCAAAAACCTGATCCGTCGGAGTAATGGTCTCCTGCCGGACAAAAACAACGGCTTTCGCATCCACTTTGCCGAATTCGGCCTTTTCATTGAAAGCGATCTGATCTCGCAGGGTCTGCTTGCCAATCTCCATAATATCCGCAGGCGTTAACTGGAGCCCATACCTCGCATTCATGAGATATGCGAAAAATTGATAAACGGACGCACGGCCGCCAGGCACGGAATTTAAACAGTAGCCAAATGCGTCGCAGGTGGCAGCCTGAATCTGAGATCGAAGCGAATTTTCAGCCTGCTTGTCTTTGTTCCTGGGAATCCGGTAAGTCAGTCCTGCCGTGTGATCTGCTCCCATGGGGCTCGTAAAATAGGTAACGCCCGTCCCCTTTACCGACCTGGGATCATGGCCGGGTATGGCTTGTCCCCTATAAGCCGGTACGCGGCTTACGTTCAAATATTTTGCGGTGGCGACCACGCCGTTGCCCAAGGCCACGCCAAGCTCCGTTCCCTCTTCGATCTCACCCAAAAGTCGTGCAGCGGATTCCCAATCTCCAAACAACATTTTTCCGGCATCCGCGGCGACACCAAGACTGCTTCCTGTTTCTATGGCATCAACCCCAAGATCGTCACACATGAATTTGAGCCGCGCAATGGCATCATTATCGATAATGCCCAGATTGGTTCCAAGCAATGCGATCGTTTCGTATTCGTAGGCAGAGCAGAGCCGTTTCCCGTCTTGGTCGGGATAGATGATGGAACACTTTACAACGCAGCCGGGCATACAGCCGTGCATCTTGCCGCCGCGTTCAAAGAGAATCTCCTGTATCCTATTGCCACTGACGGCTATGAAATTCTGAGGTGTGCCCGAGCGGTAATTATTCGATACCAGGCTTCCTTGATTGGCGGAATTGTTAATAGCAAATGGTGTACCGAAACAAGAATACAAGCTACAGCTCACATCGTGCTTAAGGGTATGAATCCATGATTTTACGGCGTTCCAAAATTCCTCCGGACGGGCCACCTCAACATGCGTTGTTTGAGCGGGATCGATAATAATCGCTTTGAGTCCTTTCGATCCCATCACAGCCCCGAGTCCACCCCTCGCGGCGTTCCGCGATGGGTCGCCAAAGATATCCGTAAAAGAAACAGAGGCTCCTTTGTATTTCCGCTCCCCAGCAATTCCGGTGGAGATCACCGCTATCTTTTCGCCATATTGTTTCCGTAGCTTGCCCGCCAATTCATAATTCTTCATGCAGCGGTATTCATCCGCTGGGATCAATGTTGTCTTGTCCTTGGAGACAAACAGGCAGTATAATCGATCATCCTGCGGCTTGTCCTGGACAATAATCGCGCGAATCCCAAGTCGGTCGAGGATTTGTGCAGCCGGACCTCCCGAGTTTGCCTCTTTTATTCCCAGCGTGAGGGGGCTTTTTGCGCCGACGGATATGCGCCCAAGTTGTGGGGCTCCAGTGCCCGCCAGAGGACCTGCGGCAACAATTAAACGATTGCCAGGGCTGAGAGGATCAGCGGTCGGATGAACTTCTTTATTCATGATCTTGGCAATTAAGGCGCTGCCTCCAAGGGTCTTCCACTCCTCCCTTAGATTTTCGAGTGAAATCTTTCCACTCTTCATGTCCACCCTTAGAATCTTCACATTCAACTCTCCTCTCTGCTAAGTTACAACGATCGTTACGGAATTAAGTGTAACACAGAAGAACGTGGGCATCTACACTTATGAAGAGATGCTGGATTAACGGCTGGGACATATAAACCATGGGTAGCGGTAAACTCCTTCTAACCCATTCTCTTATAGATGGGTTCACTATGGAGGTTCGCTTGCAAAATAACACAGCGAGCACCGAGCCTAGGAACAACTATTTGGTGAGGATATGGAGAAGAAATCTCTTTCCATCTATTTCGATGGTTGTTTTCGAATAGGTCAGTTTTCTTATGATTTTTCCATCTTGAAAATGGATGACATCGATGCCTCGTCGTTTTTCACGCTTGCCTTCATAGCCTTTTTCGGTCGAAGGCCATTCAAGCTGCCATCGGTAAAGGACTTTTTGTTCGTTCTCATCGATAAAAGTTTCTTCTTCTGTAAATCGGAACCCTCCGTGATTTGAGAACCACGGCGCCCATGCTTTTCTAAGAGCTTCCTTCCCCTCGGCTTTTCCACCCGTCCAGTTCTCAAATACGACTTCTTCATGAAAGAGTTCGATAACTCCTTCGAGATCATGATTGTCCCAGGCAAGATTCCATTGCTTCAGGGCATCTCTTATCTGTTGTCTTGAAAGTGGCATAAGTTACTCCCCGTCTGAATTTGGATAGGTCATGTTCTCCGTCCTACAGGCGCCCGTTCCCCGAGGTCCCCTATTTCTGACAGGAAACAAAGGTGGCCCGAATAAAACACCCTGTAAAATTCCTTTATGGCCCGCCCCTATCTATTTCGGAAAGGAATTTACATCTTTTACAAAAGCCTGTCAATAGTCTGAACCCTTTCTGTTTGTCAGAGCAAGCTTCTTCCCGCAATAGTAGTGAACGGTCACTTCTTACTTATTTCTTACTTCTTTTCCTTGAAAATCTTCTTTAAAAACGCTTTCAGCTCACCCCAGGATTTTTTGTCGGCGTCTGCATTATAAGCAATTGGCATATTGAACTTCTTTCCCAATTCAGTTGCTTCTGGGTTGGTAAAACTGTGCGTGGCACCCGGGTAGGAGATAAACTGAAAATCGGCGCCTGCGGATTTCATTTCTTGCTTGAACGCCTCGATCTGCTCCGGAGTGATGAACCTATCGGCACCGCCATGGAGCACAAGTATCTTTGCTTTGACGCTGCCAGGCTGGGCAGGTTTAATCGCAGTCAAGCCTCCATGAAAGCTTGCAATCCCTTTTAGGTCGACACCCTGACGTGCCATGTTTAGAACAACTCCACCCCCGAAACAATAGCCGATGGCCGCAATACGCGTAGGATCAACCGTGGGCTGTTGCTTCAAAAACTCCATTGCCGCCATGAAACGCGCTTTGGCAACATCGAAATTCTTCATAAGCTCTGAAGAGAATGCCTTCGCATCGTCAGGATGCATTGCTCGTTTACCTTCGCCATACATGTCCACGGCAAGGGGGGTGTATCCCAACTCCGCTAGCATTCGCGCCCTCTTGCGAGCGTAATCACTCAGCCCCCACCATTCATCAACCACCAACACACCCGGTCGTTTTCCGGTGATATTTTCGTCATAGGCCAGGTAACCCTTCATCACCACTCCCTGCGCACTGTAGTCAACGGTCTTCCCCAGAATTCTTGGTTCTGCCGTTGCAACGCTTATTATCCCTAAAACCAACATAAATACAGCAAGTCTTGTCAATAAGTTTTTCATGGTACCCTCCTTTAAGCTTAATTTGGTCAACTTTTCTCTTCTAACTAAGAATAATTATCGCTCAGGCGATCTTCAATGTAATTATTGAGGGTTTCCTTGCACTTGGCGCTATGGTCCATGCCCCATGCCCTTTTTGATTTTACAAATTGATTAGGAGTAACTATATTTAATCTGGGAGGTTATGGAGAAGGAAACGAAGCGGGTCAATTTCAGAAGGAGAACGAAAATGGTGGAAAAAGATAAAGAACTTTACAGCAGAGACCTAGGTTTGCGATGTGACTTTTTGGCCTGTGGTAAGACGGAGGAGGAGGCACTTAGCAAGCTGGGGCAACACGTGTTAGCCATTCACGGTATCGAGGGATTTTCAAAGGAATTCTACAATAAAGCACGGTCCGGCATGCGCGAGGGGTACTGTGACTATGGAGACGCCGAGGAAATGATTTCCGAAGATTGCAGTGCATGTTACGAATCTTGCTTTGACTGCGCCGACGAGTGTTGCTGTTAGTGTCTATCCTCTTTCTTTCATCCGCTTTATGGCAAGACGGATGCTTTCCTGCATCCGCTTGATTGCCAGGGCAAGCTCTCCGATCTCATCTTTTGATCCAATACCCGTTATCTTGGCTTCCAAATCGCCAACGCTGATCCGGTCGGCAACATGCGTCAGGGACTTGATTCTTCCTGTTAACTTGTAGCCATAGAAGGCGACTGTAAAGCCGATGAGGACCAGTGTGCCGGCCAGGATACCGATCACAATATTTCTTGTCTTCAGGGCGAACTGGGCGGCACTTTCTTGCATAAATTTCGCTGCTTCGGTAAATTCTTCAAGGGGGGCCGTGGCAGCAAGGACATAGGTTGTTCCCTCAATGGGAACGCATACCATGAACTTGTCTCGCAGACTCCCATCGGCATCCCGCCATTTGTAGTAACCCTGGGATTCCCTACCTCCCTTTACACCGGTATAAATCTTCCAGAATCCGGGGAATGATTCCCCGAGGGAATCTTTGAGCGTGCTGGTGTCGATACCGACAACATTAGGGTTGACGTGGGTCCATAAACGCCAGATTCCATCCGATCCCGGCGTCTCATAGATGGCTGTATAACCTGTTACGCCTATCTTCTGCACGGCTATCCTTTTAAACTTCAGATCATAGTTAAAAAACGCCTTTTTTAACTCTGGGTGGGTGATAAGATAAACTTTGCATTGTGAAGCAACCTCTCTTCCCCTTTGGGCCACAACTTCTTCGGTCACCTTAGTAACCGTATCTGAACTCCGTTGGGCAAGGTGAGACGAGAGGGAGTTCAATTGCCGCATATAGAGCAGGCTTGCAGCGAGAATCAGAGCGATTGGAATAAAAAAGAAAAGTACAAACATTTTACCCCTCAGGCCGAACCCCTTTCTCTGAATCACGTCCGATGGTGCTGCCGACTTTTCATTTTTTCGGGTCATTCTCATGGGTTTATCTCCTGTCGTTTATTGCATGCTATTCAGGGTGTTGATCGTGAAATCGACGATCTCCTGACCCTTCAGTCCTTTTTCATCCAGAGATTTCGCATAACCGTCCATGATGGGAGCAATCGCAGCCTTCCAGCGTGCAGCCTCGCTGCTCTCGAGACCAATCAGCTGACCCCCGTGGGCCAGGAAAAATTGCATGCCTTCCGTGTCGCTGGTATCCCAGGCCTCCCCGTGCTGCAGCAACCATTCGTTATTAATCTCTTCAAAGATGACCTTAATATCCGGCGGTAACCCATCCCACCTCTCCTTATTCATGACGACAAAAAAGGTGGTGGTATAGGCGATGGAATACGCCGCTGTGAGATAATTCTCCACCTCTGCCAGCTTCCATCCTTTATGGGACTCCACGGGGTGCGTTGAACCATCCGCCTTGCCGCTTTTGATCAGCGGGTAGCATTCCGGCATAGGTGCGGAGACCGGTATTCCGGCCAGGGCCGTTACAACCTGTGCAGCGGCTCCAGTGGTCCTCAACCTGATTCCCTTCATGTCCTCCAACCTCTTCACTGCCTTCCCCCTCGTGTTGATAAGGGCCGGACCGTGAGCATGGAGATACATCACCCTAGTATCGCTGAGTTCCTTCGGCCTGAATTTTCGATAAACCTCGTTGGCGACAGCCGTGGCCACCTTTCCGCTAGTATAGCCGAGGGGAAGATCCACTGTTCCCATCACCGGGAATCTGTCCGGGGTGTAAGACAGGACTGAAAACCCGAGATCGGAGCGTCCCTTCACAACACCCTCATAACATTCGGCGGCCTTCGTCAAGGTCTGGCCAGGATAGTGTTTTATATTGACTCTGCCTTTGGTCCGCGCTTCCACCTCTTTACACCAGGAGTCGACTAACTGACTCTGGATATGGGTCGCGGGGAAAAAATTACTGTAGGTGAGTTTTATGGATGCGGCCTGGGCCTCAAGGCTAACCAATGCAAAAGGTGGCAACCCCATACATACCGCCATCAACACCAAACAAGCTTTCCTCATCGCGGAAACCTCCTCTTTTCTGAATCTTTCTTGCTCAGAAAATCCTTGGTGCCTTTATATGAAATCTTACTTCTATACCGGCAATTTATACTTCTATGCCAGGGAACAATCCCTTACGATTTTTGTCTTTTTAACCCAAAATTGAAACAGAGGGCCAAGATTTAGATATTTCCGTATGTGACACAAAGTCACAATGATGCCTTTTTTTGGTAAACCAAATCTTTCCTCGCCAGATATCGGATTGACTCCCTATAAGCGCGTTAAGCTTCAGTTCACCCTTTTGTCAGTTAAGAGATAATCCGTCATCGCTCTGAGGAACTCCTTCTTCATAAAGTTATCCGAAATCTCTTCACTGAGCGTTTGGACAAAAGACGAGACCTGGTCTTGGGGAAAAGAATCCCTCGACGCACCCATATCAGAGAGTTTGTCGCTGATGACGAACGGAGCCATGGGGCCAATCACTTTCTTCAATTCCGTTTCGACCGTGGCGAAAAAACCATTCGAAATCAGCTTTTTCTTGATAGGCTTCCGGTCTTCTGCCCTCTCCAACAAGCCCAACTGGACGAGTTGGAAGATTGTCTTGGAGGTCTTGAATTCATCCCACTTGAGAGCTTCCCCAATCTCTGAGACCGTTTTCGTCCCGTTACATAGGGCTGATACATTCCATTGCTCACCAGTGAGACTGATGCTTTCCGGATTCTTCTGGGGGAGGATCCGAAAAATCGCATTGGCGGAAGGAACAACTTCTTTGATCTTGTTCCATTGTTTTTGGGAAGACCAATTTAAGATCAGTTGTTCGGTCGAAATTGAGATCGTTCTTTCTGACGGGAGTTCATCCGGCTCGAACGCAGCCTTTCCGTCCTTTAATCCCATCAGAGTGAAGAAGGCGTATTCTCCGACAGAATTACCGGTTTTGGCATGGGTAATATTTCCGAGCTCCAAATACAGTTCTCCGCCCTCTTTCCCCTTCAAAATGACCTTTCCGGTCTTTTTATCACTGAAAAGGGGCTTGAGAATGTCAAAGAGTTTAGCCTCTGCCAGATCGCCGAGAAATGTCTCAGGCATAAAACACCTTAAACCCTCTTATCCGGTATTAGAGGAAGCAAGATTGATGCCAAATTTTGGCAGGGTATTTTGCATTCGGCAGACTCAATTCTGACTTGTGAACAGACGGTCAAGGAAACCCGTCCGGGCCTTCAATGCTTTACCATTTGGTCTTTACTTCTGGGAAGGCGTTAAGGTTGGAGATGTTAGTGGAAGAATGCCGTAAACTCAAACCCGACTTAGGCTTTACCGAACAGTTCTTGGATTCGGTTTGGCCCTCAATCTTGATGGAGGCGTTTTGTCCTTTAATCCAAAGCGTGGTGTTTCCGTCACTATATGTTACCCCTGACGCAGAAGGCATTCGATGGAGGTACAACCTTTTTCCGGGGACCGTAAGAAAGGCAATATCGACGTTCTCGTAGAGTTCTAACACGAGACTTCTCCCTCCATCACATGTATACGCAATTCCGGATTTTAATGCTTTATCGGAGGAGCATCCAACAACGGTGGTGAGTATTAGAAAAATGTGAAGTATCCCTAATTGCACAGAACCCGGTTCTCTATCTCACTTCGTAAACCTCGACAGTATAAGTCTCAATTGTCACAATACCTGTGAAAATATTGATCAAGAAGTCCGTAACAGTAAACTTCGTTTCCACTCTCACTTTTTTTACAGTCGCAGGGATGATGGGATCGGTCGAGTTATCGCTTATAGGAACCAACCCCCAAAGGGCATACCAGCATCTCTTATGAGCAACCTTCGTGCCCTCTTCTGTACTGGGGGCTAATTCGACTTTTCCCCCTACCCTAATTGTGAAGCACCCAACTACACTCATCGTTACAGCGATCAACAGAATCAGGCTGACAACTTTTTTGCTCTTAATCATAATTTACCTCCTCTCAATCAAGTGTACAATTAAATCTGATCCCTTTTATTCCTTTTATGGCTCAATCTTCGTCCCCAACACTTTTAAGAACTTTGCCAGCCACTCAGGATGGGCCGGCCAGGCAGGTGCGGTGACCAGGTTCCCATCAACGTGAGCCTTATCTGCTGGTATGTCAACGAACTTACCGCCCGCAGTCTTCACATCGGGCCCGACCGCCGGATAAGCTGAACAGGCTTTGCCCGCAATCACTCCCGCCGCTGCCAGTACTTGAGCGCCATGGCAAATGGAAGCAATGGGCTTATTTGCTTTGGCAAAATGCCGGACCATGTCAAGCACCTTTTCGTTCAGACGAATGTATTCCGGCGCTCGTCCACCAGGGATCACCAGGGCATCATAGGTTTCTGGCTTGATTTCATCAAAGGTTCCGTTCAACACAAAATTGTGGCCCGGCTTCTCGCTGTAGGTCTGGTCTCCCTCGAAATCATGGGCCGCTGTCTTAATCCTGTCCCCGGCCTTCTTTCCAGCGCAAACGGCATGGACGGTATGCCCGACCATCAGCAATGCCTGAAAAGGCACCATCACCTCATAATCCTCCACAAAATCCCCAACAATCATCAAAATCTTCTTCGCAGCCATACTTGCCTCCTTTCTTTGGGTCTATGGACCACCAAAATTTCTTTCACCCTAAGAATAACCCACATTCATGACACTCCAACTCACAAAACGCAATCAATTCATTCAAATCTGAGTTCCTATGCTGTTATATCGCAATAGCTAAGCCCGAAATTCCAAAAGTATAATTTAGACTTATTTATTCTACATCCAATTTCGCTCCCATTTCAATATATAGTTTTTCTTAGATTCTCCGTCGACAAAAGGCACACAATGTGATAATCTGCGAATATGGAATACTTCTCATGGGATATTGAGAAGAATGAAAAGTTCAAGGCGGAGCGCAATATATCCTTTGAGGAGATCGTCTTTTACGTCGAAAGGGGACAAGTTCTTGACGTTCTGGAACACCCGAATAAGAAAAAATATCCAAACCAATTCATATTTGTAATTCCAGCCGAAGATTATGTCTATCTGGTCCCCTTTGTTGAAGGAGAAAACGAAATTATCTTAAAAACCATTATCCCGAGCCGTAAGGCAACTAAACACTATTTGAGAGGAGATGATTAAAATGCCAAGAATGACGAAAGAAGAAAAGAACCTGCTCGATTCCTATGAAAAAGGGGAATGGAAGTCAGTCAGGAATTTAAAAACAGAGATCAATCGTTATCAGAAAATTGCCCAAGCAACCATAAGAAAAGATAAGAGGATTAATATTCGAATTGCAGCCAAAGATTTGGAAGACATTCAGAAAAAGGCATTAGAAGAGGGGATTCCTTACCAAACGCTCATCTCAAGCATTCTCCATAAATATGCCTCGGGCCGTTTAGCTTGAGAACTTTCTGTCCTCCTTGATCCAATAACGATCTGTCACCAGTTCTCCATCCTTCTCTTTTATTGCCCAAAAAAGCCTCACATTATTCGCGATGGCTCCTCGCCAGTTACCTCAGCGATTTCTTGCGCGGGCTTGTCGGCCTGGGTTTTTAGTTCAGTGGTTTCCTTTTCCAGCATCTTCGCCCTCTCTCTGACAAGGATTCAGGTCGGCCAAGACGATATCCCCCCTCAATATTCGGGCCATTCGTCTGCCTCCGCTGAGAAACCCTCTTCTGCAAGTCTTTTTCCGAAATCAGGATCAAGTTTGGCACATTCTCTGGCCAATCGACCTTTTCCCAGTTTCTTAAGCTTCTGTTCGACCGCGTCTTGAATCACTTTACTTCGACTGGGAAAAATCCGGCTTTTGACGAGGCGATCCAGTCTCTTCACTGTTCCCTCATCTAAAGAATCGTAATTTTTGCAGTAGCCATGGTCCACCTCCGGTATTACTATAAATCATACCGACCTTGCGTACAACATCAATCCTCCGTTCCTCATTGTTTCACCTCTTTCCTGTTGCGGTTCTCAATTCCGGCCAGATGGCGATAAGGCTGCCCGCCAGGATCAGGCCCCCGCCGATAAAATGCTGCGCCCCGAGGGACTCACCGAGGAGAATCACCCCTAATATCGTTCCGTAAACGGGCAACATATTATAGAATACCATCGCCCGGTTCGGCCCGACCCGGCGCACCCCTTCGTTCCATGAGAGGAAGGCGACCCCCGAAGGAAAAATACCGATGTAGACGACTGCCAAGAGAAGGTGCCAGCTCCAGCGGGTTGGTCCAGGCTGCCACCCCACCGCTCCTGCCACGAGGAAGAGAGGGAGAGCTATCCATGTCGAAATTGCAGTCACCGAAAAAACAGACCTTGATCGCGTCGCCCTGCGGCTGATCACCGAGTAAAGCCCCCAGAGCACAACAGCAAGAAGGATGTATAAGTCCCCGACATTCACATGCCACTGCCAGAGCCTTCCGAATGAGCCCCCGCTGACGATCAGTGCCACCCCGAAAAAAGATATAATTGCACCAAGCACATGACGAGGAAATAACCGCTCTTTCACTAGGATCGCAGCCAGGGCCGCCGTCATGAGCGGACCGGTGGCGTTGATCAGCACGGCATCTGTTGCTGTCGTAAGTTGAAGACCCCGGTACAGAAGGACGGGAAATCCCACTACCCCTGTCAGTGCCATAGCTGCCAACAAAGCCCAGTCCCGCAGAAGCAGCCGCTCCTTGAGGGCAGAACGGCCCAGGATTACCGCGTAGAATAGGGAGGCCACCACAAAACGGGAGGCCGTCAGCATCAGAGGTCCAATCTCCTCCCTCAGGGTCCTTCCCAGTACAAAATTACTAGCCCACATCAGGCAAGACAAATTGACGAAGACATAGGCCCACCTCTGATCTTCTCTCCAATTCATCGCAATTTTCCAGGATGCCAAGACATGAGACCAGGTGTGATGATTAATACGAAAATAACACCTTACTCTTTGCTAATTCGCAGGACTGGCTTAATGGTGTCGCCTCGTTTAGCATCGGCAATCGCCCGGTTGATGTCCCTGAACTTATAAGAGAGCACGACATGATCCCCGGGCTTAACACCTCTTACTCTCTTGCCTATTCGCTCTATGACGCCCGCCCCCTCATGACCGAGCACCACTGCGCCGTCAGTCTCGTCCCAGTTGTCGCAAAAGTCTATGTCGGTACGGCAGATGCCAGAGGCGACGAGGCAAACCAGAACTTCATCGTCCCGGGGCCCCTCCATCTCTACGGACTCGATGTTCAAAGGGCCACCCCTCTTGCACGGAATAGCCGCTTGAATCGTGTACAACTGCCCGTCGGAACATTGGTCCATCGTTCAAGTCCTCTATCCCCATCGTTCGCGGCATGAAGCCTTGTCGCAGGAGTCAAGCCCAATCGCCATGTTCTAGCATAAAGCTACACATCAAACTGAATCTTACACCCTTCGTTATAAAGACTTCAACCGGTAATGATCCCCAACCTGTCTGTGACCCGTGCCCGACCAATAAAACCCGCATAGGCAGAGAACGGAGGGAATAGGCCATAGAGTTAACCAGAAACATTGCTAGTCGTCAGGAGTAAGGGGTATATGGTTATCCAAGGGCTTGTCGGAGAACTTCAGCCCTTCTTGTGACGCTTGGCCGGTGGCTTATATAAACCTTCCTTATTCGCGCCGAGCAGACCCGCTTGATATGAGCGCTCATCGACAAGTGAAAGGTTAGCAATCATACGCCGAGTCAGCAGCCGAACTTTACGAATCTCGTCTAACCGCGCTCCGATTCGTTCGAGTGGTGCATCGCTCGTCATCCAGTTTAATTTGTCAAAAGCTTTTAAATTCAGGGGCACCGTATAGCTGCGCAACGTCTTCTTGCGTTCCACATTATAAAATTGTTCGAAATAAGACATCACCAATTCATGCAACGTGACATAGATAGGTTCTCGGAATCGCAGACCGACAAAATTGGATTTGGCCACCGCACCCCAGCGCCCGTCACGTTTATACAGGGCTAGCAGATGATCATCGTCGTGGAGAATGGCTGGCATATTTAAAATCAAAGGCGGATATCCCAGGCAGCGTAATGCTGCAGCACCAAACAAAGCACCATCATAACAGTGGGCAACGCGATCTCGCAGGACACGCAACGGACAGCGATAAATTGTTTCGAGACTATATGGAAGTCCGTCTAGGAAATACTGGATTTTCCTTGGAGTAGTCAATCTTGCCATCATTTGGCGCTCGAACTTAGTTAGCGCTTGATTAAAATGTTCAACGGCCGACATCAGATCTCCGGATACCATTCAGATCATCTACGAAACGACAGCCGGTTTTTCCCAAGATTCAGGAAGCAAAAACCACCATTTGAGTATGTTCGTGCCGGCAGGGCTCCTGATCGACAATCAGCCTCCCATTATCGCTATAGACATGCAAGAAACCGCGCCTTTGCAAGTCATAAAACAAACCTTCTTCCCTCATGTGATCCCCTCCTTCTTCGCTGATCCATTTTCATGGCCTAAATTTAATCCCTAACCCGCAAAAAGTAAACCCCGTTGGAAATTAGAAGACTCTCTAACGGGGTAAACACCCGCCAATAAGGCGACCAGAACATCGCCCATAACCGCAAAAAAAAGCCTGCCATCTCTGGCAGGCTTTTCATCCCCCGCTTTCGCGAGGACAAGTTTTAATCTCGGCAACGTCCTACTCTCCCACACAGTTGCCCATGCAGTACCATCGGCGCTGAAAGGCTTAACTTCCGTGTTCGGAATGGGAACGGGTGTCTCCCCTTCGCCATGGTCACCAAGAATTCTGGGTCCGTAAGTAGTAAGTCGTGAATGGTCTGTGGTTCTACCCCTTACGCCTAACGCCTCACACCTTGCGTATATTGTAAATATGGATGAAGGAACTTTACCGTATAAATTGAATTATGGTCAAGCCGATCGACCGATTAGTATCAGTCTGCTCAATACCTCACGGTACTTACACATCTGACCTATCAACCTTGTAGTCTCCAAGGGGTCTTATCCCGATATTGCTATCAGGAGGGATACCTCATCTTGGGGTCGGCTTCCCGCTTAGATGCTTTCAGCGGTTATCCCTTCCGAACACGGCTACCCAGCGCTGCGACTGGCGTCACAACTGGAACACCGTAGGTTCGTCCATCCCGGTCCTCTCGTACTAGGGACAGCTCCCCTCAAGTATCCTGCGCCCACGGCAGATAGGGACCAAACTGTCTCACGACGTTTTAAACCCAGCTCGCGTACCGCTTTAATTGGCGAACAGCCAAACCCTTGGGACCTGCTACAGCCCCAGGATGCGATGAGCCGACATCGAGGTGCCAAACTTCCCCGTCGATATGAACTCTTGGGAGAAATTAGCCTGTTATCCCCGGCGTACCTTTTATCCGTTGAGCGACGGCCCTTCCATGCGGGACCGCCGGATCACTAAGGCCTACTTTCGTACCTGCTTGACTTGTTGGTCTTGCAGTCAAGCTCCCTTATGCCTTTACACTCTACGGCTGGTTTCCAATCAGCCTGAGGGAACCTTTGCGCGCCTCCGTTATCTTTTGGGAGGCGACCGCCCCAGTCAAACTACCCACCAGGCAATGTCCCCGATCCCGATAAGGGACCAAGGTTAGAATTCCAAAACAATCAGGGTGGTATTTCAAGGTTGACTCCATCCCGACTAGCGCCGAGATCTCATAGTCTCCCACCTATCCTACACAGATGATTCCGAAATTCATTGCCAAGTTGTAGTAAAGGTGCACGGGGTCTTTCCGTCTTGCCGCGGGTAGACGGCATCGGCACCGTCAATACAATTTCGCTGAGTCCCTGGTTGAGACAGCGGGGAAGTCGTTACGCCATTCGTGCAGGTCGGAACTTACCCGACAAGGAATTTCGCTACCTTAGGACCGTTATAGTTACGGCCGCCGTTTACTGGGGCTTCGGTTCAACGCTTCTGCCGTATTGCTACAGCATGACGAATCCCCTTAACCTTCCAGCACCGGGCAGGCGTCAGAGCCTATACGTCGTCTTTCGACTTAGCAGACTCCTGTGTTTTTAGTAAACAGTCGCCACCCCCATTTCACTGCGATCACAATCTGCTCCAGGAGTAAATCCCTTCACAGATCATGACACACCTTCTTCCGAAGTTACGGTGTTAGTGTGCCGAGTTCCTTAACCAGGGTTCTCTCAAGCGCCTTGGGATATTCTCCCCACCTACCTGAGTCGGTTTGCGGTACGATCACCTGATTGGCTTGCTAGAGGCTTTTCTTGACAGCATGGGCTCAGTCACTTACTCCCGATTACTCGGGAACGTCATCACCTCTCGGTGTTTGCAATTGGAACTCCGGACTTACCAGGAGTTCCCACCTACGGGCTTGAACCAGGGCATCCAACACCTGGATGACCTACCCTTCTGTGTCCCCTCATCGCTCAAACGCCAACCCGGTGGTACAGGAATATTAACCTGTTTTCCATCACCTACGCTTCTCAGCCTCGGCTTAGGAATCGACTAACCCTGAGAGGATTAACCTTGCTCAGGAAACCTTAGGTTTACGGCGTGCTAGTTTCTCATTAGCATTATCGCTACTCATGCCTGCATGATCCCTTCCATCTCGTCCAGGTGTCCTCGCGGTCACCCTTCGCTCTA
>DASPPQ010000200.1:0-5656 GCA_035625415.1 Thermodesulfobacteriota bacterium | reverse complement strand
GATTGGTGCTGGAATCTACCGTTTGTTCCTTATCCGGGTGAAGGGTATGCCGGCATCCGAGATCATTGCCTCCTTGGCTTTGGGCATCGCCATTATGGAGCTGTTTCGCTGGAGGGGGTTTATAAGCGAGGCTTATATGCTCCCTCCTTTTGTTAAAGGCTCGGTAAGCATCGCTGGCGTCATGATCGATTGGCAGCGGCTCATCATCATCGCCGTGGGTTTAGCCATGATCTTATTCTTGTGGCTGTTTACTCACCACACTAAAGTTGGTCTATCCCTTAGGGCGATCGCTCAGGATAAACATGCCAGTATGATGTCGGGGATCGAGCCGGATCGAACCGCGGTGATCTCTTTGGCCATGGGCTCAGCCTTAGCCGGGATCGCTGCTGTCGTCATTCTACCCCTGGGTAATATCACCGTAGAAACAGGATACATGGTTCTGACGAATGCAATTGCCGTCTGTATTATCGGAGGGCTTGGAAGTTGGGCAGGCGTCTTTGCCGGTGCTTTTCTGTTGGGTTTTGCTGAAATACTGACGGCCGCCTTTATCGGACCTCAGTGGCAGATGGTGGTGGTTTTGCTATTTATTATTCTTACGTTGATAATCAAGCCTTCCGGACTTCTCGGAAGACAAAAAGAGCTAGAGGAAAGGGTTTAAAGAAGAAATTCCAATTCCCAAGCTCTAATGATGATAGTAAACGATATCAAAAAAGGGTCACTGCCAGGAGCGAAGCGACGTGGCAATCTCCCGAGATCGGTTCACTTCGTTCCCAATGACACATGCTGGATGTCACCTTCATTGATTTAAGAAGAAGAACCCATATGGTAGAGAGGCGTAAAGAAAGACTGGATCGGGGTATCAAGGTACGAACGGAAGGCATTTATGCGATTTCTTCGTGGCAGGGAATCGCCTACGCGCTCCTTCCGACGTTTTCTTTTGTGGTGGGAATGCTGATCATCCCTTTAGTCGTGCCCTCGATGACATGGCAGAGAATTACGACCATTTCCTGTATCTTCGCTTTGTTGGCGTTAAGCTTTGATTTCCTGGCTCATTTCGTCGGGATCGTCTGTTTAGGTGGAGCATTCTTCACAGGAGTGGGTGGGTATATCTCCGGGGTTCTAAATTCGGCTTTTGGGTTGCCCATGGTCATCACGATTCCCATCGCCACCATCGTCGGGGGAGGGATCTGCACCTTCTTTTTACTTCCCTGTCTGCCGATACGGGGCATTTACTTTGCAATCGTCAGCCTCATGTACCCCCTTCTCTTTGCCAGAGTGATTCAAGCTCTGGAACTCTTCGGCGGTACGGATGGCCTGCCCGGGCTCGCCACTTTCCCCAACATATGGGTTGAGCTCTATTTTATCATACCCATGACTCTGATCCTCACCTTCGCCTTGAGAAGATTGGTGAACGAAGACTTCGGGATCGTGCTGCGCGCAATAAAAGATAACGACCAGGCTGTTCGGGCTTCCAACATCAATATTACTTGGTATAAGACCAAAGCCGTATTCTTGGGCGCAGCGATCGGTTGCTTTGCCGGTGCCTGCCTTGCTCACCTTTACGGTTGGGTTGGTTTGTCATTATTTGCTTTAGACTTTTCGATATTCCCCATTGCTGCGACCGTGGTGGGTGGCGTGGGCACTCTGTTGGGTCCTATTTTAGGAGCTTTCATTTTGGCTCCGTTGTCAGAAATGCTTCGAGCTTTTGGACCACTCCGGGTGGTCTTCTACAGTCTTATCTTAGCAGGCCTTGTCGTATTCAAAACCGAAGGGTTGATGCCGTTTCTGCAGAGAAAATACCATCAGTTTGAACGTTGGACGGAAATATGAGTCAAGACGTTGTTCTCCAGGTTCGAGGTGTTGACAAATCCTTTGGTGGGGTGAAGGCGGTTGATGACGTAAGCTTTGACCTATTCAAGGGTGAGATCCTCGGCGTCATCGGTCCGAACGGCTCGGGGAAGACCACATTAGTCAACCTCATCACTGGTTTTGTAAAAGTGGATTCGGGAACGGTGTTTGCAGAAGCAAAGAAACTTACAGGATTAGCACCCGATAAAATTGCCGGTCTCGGTATTGTCCGCACTTTTCAGATACCCAGGCCCTATCACTCCTTATCCGCAATCAAGAACTTAGTGGTCCCGTTGTACTCCTCGAGGATTATGCGCACGGTGGGAGGCAAGCTGGGAGACAGGGATACCGTAGCCTTGGACATCTTAGAAGAGATTGGTTTTGAGCGGGATGCCCATGTTCCGTATAAACTCGCCTCTGCCTTTTCTGAGGGCTATCTCAAACGTCTTGAGTTAGCGAGATGCCTCGCTCTAAGGCCCCACGTCATCATTATGGATGAGCTTTTCTCGGGTTTGAGTGTCAGCGAGATTGTCGCAATGATTCCAATGGTAGAGAGACTCCAGATGAGCGGGATCACCATCATCATGGTGGAACATCGGGTAAGAGAGCTTTTCCAAATAGCCAATCGGGTGATGGTGATGAATTTTGGAGAAAAGATTGCGGAGGATATTCCTGAGAACATTATGAAGAGCGAAATCGTCAAGCAAGCTTACCTCGGGGTATCGTAGAACCATGCTGGAAATCAAAAATCTCATGGTCTTTTATGAGAACGCATTAGCCCTGAATAATGTCACCTTCAGCTGCCGGGAAGGCGAGATCACCGGAGTTTTTGGACCGAACGGTGCCGGGAAATCGACATTGATGTTCACGATTTCAGGAATCATTCTGGATATGAAAAAGACAGAGATGATGAAAGGAGGGGAAAGAATCACCATACTCGGGGAGATCCGGTTCCGGGGCGAAGACACCGTCAACACCAAGCCGAATGAAAGGACGAGAATGGGGATTGTGCTTTGCCCGGAAAGACGCCGAATTTTTCCTGAGAGCAGTACCCTAGAAAATCTCAAAATCGGTGGTTATCTGGCAACGCGCCAGGAGGCAAAAAGAACGCTTGAATATGTGTTCAGCCTTTTCCCGGCTTTGAAAGATCTAAAGGATAGAGAGGGAGGCTTCTTGAGCGGCGGCGAACAGCAAATGCTTGCCATCGGGAGGGCGCTAATGGCTCAACCGAAGCTCTTGTTACTGGATGAACCCTTAATGGGACTTAGCCCAGCGATGCAATCGAGACTGGTTCAAGCGATCAAAGAGATTAACAGCAAGACTGGAATTACGATATTGATCACGGAGCAGTATGCTCAACCGATCTTCCCGATCGTCGATCACGCTTACGTGATGGAAAAGGGAACGATTGTTTTGGCAGGGACAGCCGAAGAACTCACGGATAATCCACACGTCAAGGCAGCTTACCTCGGGGCTTGACCTAATCATCGGTTGGTTTATGTCAATCACTTCAATAGACGATAAAAGCATATTCGGCGTTATTGAAGATATCTGCAAGAAATATCCTCACAAACCGGCGATCATTTATTTGGGTGAAAAGTTCTCTTATTCTCAACTAAGAGACTTAGTGCGAAGATTTGCCGGTTCTTTATCCAAACTGGGTGTGGGGATGAACGACAAGGTGATGATTTATGTTGCTAATTGTCCTCAGTTCCTTATTGCTTATTTTGGAATTCAGGAAATCGGTGCCGTCCCCGTACCTGTTTCCCCCATCTATACACCTTTTGAGCTCGAATACATGGTCGCTGATTCCGGGGCCAACACAATCATTTGCCAAGATACAAATTTCCGCTATGTGAAAGAGGTATCCGAAAAAAAGAATTTGAGAAGGATCATTGTTACGAACCTTGCCGATTTACTCCCGTGGTGGAAACGAGCTTTAGGCAGAGCGCTCGACAAGGTTCCAAGAGGTGTGGTCAAAAAGACCGGCCCGGTATATTTTTTCAGCGATTTAATAAGAAGCGATCCAAACCATCTGCCAAAAATCACCATGAAGTCTGAAGAACAACTTGCCTCGATCCTTTATACAGGCGGAACGACAGGATTTCCAAGAGGGGTGCCTAGTTCTCACGCTAAAATGCTGTGTTCCTTGAAGGACTACGGCGAACTCACAAAGGATTACATTTCAGAAGGAGGAGAAGATATCCTCCTCATCGCTATTTCTCTTTTTCACATGATGGGACAAGAGTCCATTCTGGGATGGGGATTGGGGAAAGGGATCAGCGTTGTGTTGATGCCTTTCCCTCAGGTCGATGCGATTTTAGACGCGATACAAATGTACAAGGTAACGATATTTACGGGTGTGCCTGCACTCTACAGCATGATCCTAGGAAATGAAAGGATCAATTCGTATGATCTCAGTTCATTGAAGTATTGCTGGTGCGGGGGTGATGTCCTTCCCTCCGATCTGTTCAAACGATGGCATGAGACACTCCATGCTCCGTTGTATCAAATTTATGGTACCACAGAAACGGGATGTGTCACCCTTAGCCCTCTGGACAAATCTCCCGTGGTTGGGAGTATTGGACTTCCCATCCCCTCGAAGCAAATTAAGGTCGTCGACCCGGATACGTTGGAAGAGGTGCCAACAAATAAGGTGGGTGAATTGCTGGTCACTTCTGAATATGGGACCCAAAGGTGTTACTGGAACAAACCTGAAGAAACCTCGGACTGTTTTGTGGAAATGGACGGGAGGATGTGGAACTTAACGAACGATTACGTACAGGTGGATGAGAACGGGAACGTGTTTTATGTCGACCGAAGCGCGGATATCATAAAATATAAAGGGTACAGAGTTTCATGCTCAGAGATTGAAGCAGTTCTGCAAAGTTTTAAAGTGGTCAAAGAGGCCTGCGTCATCGGTGTGCCGGATCCAGCCGTGGGAGAGCTCATTAAAGCCATCGTTGTGCTCAAGGAAAATACGCGAGGTGTAGACGCGTTCGAACTCATTAAGTGGTGCCGCGAGAAGCTTGCTCCTTACAAGATTCCTGACCACATCGAATTCAGGGACATGTTGTCTAAATCCAAAGTCGGTAAGCTCTTAAGACGCGAAATAAGGGAAGAAGAGCGAAGGCGACGGCTCAAGAGAAAATAACTCTTACGAAGCAGATGGTCCGCTAAAAGTAATCGCTCATAAGTGCAAAGTGACAATTCCATCAATTGCCATACGGTTTTACCGCCTCATATTCCCAGTGCTTCTCGCCATACCGGACGTCAGATGCCTAAGATGGCGGCCAGAAGACTTGGTAGTAGGACTCATCTGTGAATGAAATGGTTTGTCCATAATGACAGTTTTATAAAACCCGTACAAACTCTAGAAATATATCGGTATCGATAAGAACAAAACAAGCAACAAGGATTTTCGCTTATGTTTTTGTGAAATATATTGATACTCAAAATTTGATCTAATTCTCTTTTCGGGGGCTATAAGGGGCTTAATGGACAACGGAAAGAAACGTTTGAATCTGATTCAAAATTGATATTATTTCAAAGTCTGATAGAGTCGTTCGATTAAAATATTAAATAATTATTTTGGAGGCGATTGGATCCATACGTTTAGTAAAACTGAACCGCATGTTAAAAGGTGTGAATGCGGAAATTTTAAACTGGGGTCCCTGCATTGACATAAGTCGTTGATGTCATTATTGCAACACAGTGATTCGGACATAAGACACTGCGGTTAAATCTGAAAGTGTCGAGGAATTAGGGTCTCTTCTAGCCCAGGAGGAAATCAGTGTCAAACCTTACA
>DASPPQ010000199.1:0-4358 GCA_035625415.1 Thermodesulfobacteriota bacterium | reverse complement strand
GACAAACAAACGACATTGGATTTACCTAATACTAATGACAGTGGCTCTAATAGGTTTGGGCATGTTCCTGGGTCAGATGCCAGCTCATGCGGCCGTTAGCACGTACACCGTGACGGCTACGGTAGGGATCAATGGGAGCCTCGATGCGTCGACCCCGTCGCCTGCGACCGTGAATTCCGGTGCGACGACGGCGTTCAAATTCAATGCCAGTGCGAACCATTATGTGGCGAGCGTCATCGACACCTGCGGTGGGACGGGGTATTTCAACAGCTCAAACTCCGTAAGCTCATACACCTATACGACACCAGCCATTACGGCAGCCTGTACGGTGAGTGCGACCTTCGCACTGGTCTCTACCTTTTCCGTTAACTGTTCCGCTGTAAGCAGCACGAGCACTACGGACTCTGATGGTGATGGATTTACAGACTATCAGGAATGTTATGGGATAGTCCTATCGGATGGCACCTGTATCTGTGGTTCGGCTGGCTGCCCGTCTGGGTGCACGTCAACTAATACAAGAACCGATACTCTCAATCCGAATATACCGGACGTCTTTGTAATCCTGGCCCCGGCAACGGGGGGGTATTTCCAGTACCTGACAAGTCCGCCAAATCCGCTGCAGTATGTCTCCAACCCCACATCGCAAGGCGGCCTCGGAATCACCATTCATTATATCAGTAGCACCCAAACTCAAGCATGCGGGAGCAAGACAAAACCCCCTTCATCCCGGTGCGTAGTCACCTTACCCACCCCACAGCAAGCGGTCATGGTAACCGAGAGCTTGGACAACACCACCACTAACCCACTCGGATTTTCCAATACCGGAACTCCAGACGGTCCGGACCTTTCAACCGTATATACCCAAAGGATCAATACGTTTATCAGCACGACATGTGGAACCGCTGCTTACGGCACAGCCAACTGCGCTGATACATCGGGTGTATACGACAGCAACACTACACTCGCACCCGCTAATTGTACTAATTGTAATTCCTGTAATTCCGCTAATTGTGCTCTTACACTAAAGTATATCAAGCACACAATTAACCACGAAGTCGCGCATGTGCTTGGTCCGTTGGCACCAGTGTATAACGCAAATTACGGGGGCTATCATTATAAGACTGGAACAAACGTCATAATGGACCAGTCAATTTACTATACTTCAATAGGGGGCAAGGTCACTTTTTACATTGGGACAACCTATACCGGCCCAGATGAGGCCGGGGTTAAATTTCACCCATGAAGTGGGTGACAAAGCCAAAGCCGATGAGACACTGTAAAAGATGACAAAGAGGCCAGTTACACGAAAGGTGAGTTCACAACAAAACGAAAAGGAGGATTAGACTATGAAGACAAGATGGGGAGTGCTGATTTTTGTGTTCTTTGCGGGAATGGTTCTTGTAGGCACACAACCTGCTCTGGTTTACGCAGGATCTGAGACACCATCGGGTAGCCTCTGGAGCCCATTTATAGGTGTTTCGTTTTTTACGTTACAACCCGTTTCATATGCTAAAGTAAATACTCAGGCCGGACATTTAAAACTCAATTTCACGAGCACGGGCTACGAAATTTGTCCTCTTACTGGGAATTACGAGGGGACCCTGTACTATACGGTGAGTGGTGCTTATCCCCTTAATAACATTCCCTGGCAGTTCACATCATTTACATCGAATATCTGCGCTGGAAATATAGGGACTCCAGGGTCGGGAGGAGAAGGAGATGTGATAATGGGGTTCTTGAAAACAGTGGTTTTACAGATTTTCCCTTTCGCCAAGGATGCATACCTGGAATCTGTAAGTAATGCTATGGCTTACGACGATGGTTTTGCGTTTGAAGCAGATATAATAATTGCGGTGAAATTGTGGTGAAGAAATAAGCTTCTTGGAAGAGAGTATGAGTTGATACAAAGGGCTATTGGGGAACTCTTATGATGCCTCTCTCCGGGAACAAGAGAAGACTCCCGGGCTGGCGCCGTCACGATAACTTGAGGAACAATTGACTTCTCGATGGCAAAGATCATCAATCTGTTTCTCTCTTTGCTTGCGCCAGCTTTAACCGGGGTCTTATTGGCCCTTGCATTTCCAAGTTATCAGCTTGATTGGCTGGCATGGATTGCGTTTGTCCCGCTTCTACTGCGAATCCGGGGGAGAAAACCCTGGCAAGCGTTTTTCATGTTTTGGTTTTGCGGGGTAGTTTTCTTTCTCGGCATAACCCCATGGTGGATCAAAGAGTTCCAATTTGTAAGTATACTTGCCACCGCCCTCGGTTATCTCTACTTAGGGTTCTATTTTGCACTTTTTGGTCTTTTCTTGAGTTTAATTCCTGGAAGGATTAGACTCTCCCTCCTTATCGCTGCCCCTGTTTGGGTTGCGCTTGAATATCTTCGCTCGAACTTATCCTTCCTGGCCTTCCCCTGGGCGCTGCTCGGGCACACTCAGTATCTGAACCTTCCACTTATTCAAATGGCTTCCCTCACAGGCGTCTATGGAGTTTCATTCGTTATTATGCTGGCTAATGGGGCTATCGCCAACCTGATTTCCCATTGGGTCGAGAAGAACCGGAGAAGGGAAAGAGGGAGCTTTATTCCTAATCCTATTTATGGCGGGGTCGTAGTTTTTGGGATCATCCTGGCCTTGTGGGTGGTAGGATGGAAGATCCTCACACGGGAATCGTCGGGAAGACTATTTTCTGTGGCAGTTGTTCAGGGGAACATTCCTCAAAAAGTAAAATGGGATCGGGAGTACCGCGAACAGATTATTTCACACTATGAAAATCTGACGGAAGAGGCGGCGAAATCTAACCCACAGCTCATCGTTTGGCCCGAGGCCGCAACGCCTGGATTTGTCTTGAACGATCTATCCCTTTTACGGCGAGTGGCGTCCATGACGAGGCGACTCAAAACCTATTTGCTCATTGGCAGTGCGGAGTACCCAAAATTCTTGAAGACCTCCGCCAAACTTAGTCGTGGGAATACTGCTTTGTTTTTCTCACCCGAGGGCAAGGTTCTTGGACAGTACTTGAAGATTCGCCTCGTCCCTTTTGGAGAGTATATCCCTTATGAAGGCATCATCCCGTGGCCTGATTTCATTATCCAGAGGCGAAAAAGAAACTTCGATATCGCTGGGAGCGAGGCCACCCTCTTTCAGGTCGACGGGAATCAGTTCGGGACCCTCATTTGCTGGGAGGTTTTATTCCCTGACCTCACACGGAATCTCGTAAAGAAGGGTGCCGATTTTGTGATCAACCTTACCAACGAAGCTTGGTTTGGTAGGATTGCCTTCCCTTATCAGATGCTTTCTTCTTGCGTTTTCAGGGCTGTGGAGAACCGGGTCAACCTGGTACGGTGTGCTAACACTGGGATTTCTTGTTTCATCGATCCCTATGGGAGAATCAAAGGCAGGGTAACGAACGAGGGAAAGGACGTTTTTGTTTCAGGCACACTCAGTCAGAACATTTTCATTTCTCCTCCAGGAACCTCTTACACCCGTCACGGCGATCTTCTTGTTTATGGATGTATTGCCTTTTTAGTGGCAATCGTGGTATGGAAATCTGTTAAAGGCATTAGCAATTTGGCAAACCAAAAGACATGAAAGGTCACATCCGGATATCCTCTCTTTTTTTCTACGGACTCACCGCTCTCATGGTTGTCATCACCTTGTTCTGTTTGATCAGTGCTCTATTGCAGCTCAACAGACCTTTCGCGGGTTTCTTAGTCTATGATTTCCCATACGTAGGCTCTATGGGCGACAGAGAATGGACAGGTGTTAAGGCTGGGCTTAAATTTCTGGATCGAATTGTTGAAGTTGAAGGGAAACCCGTTTGGGAAGGTCGAGATGTAGTCAATATAGCCAGGCAGAAGAAATCTGGTTATCCGATTCATTACCTCGTTGAGGCAAAAGGCAAGTCCCGTGAAGTGACGGTGCCTGCTGCCACTTTTGATTTGAAGGGTTTTGTCTTAGTCTTTCTCATCCCCTTTCTCGGCGGGGTAGCCATTTACGCTCTCGGTTTCATTGTCTATATATTCAAACCCAGAGTTGCAACAAGCTGGGTCTTTTATTTCCTCTGTTTTTGCCTCGGGACATACATGGTCACAGGTTTTGAAATGCAGTCTAGCTATTTTTCTGTCAATTTTCACTATCTGATTATTCCTCTTTTTCCAGCTACGTTTTTTCATCTGGGTCTGATATTTCCGGACAGGAAAAATATCCTAAGGCGTTTCCCGCCCCTTGAATACCTCATCTATGTCCCGGCACTGATTCTCGTTCTGGCTTACCAAACCTATCTGCTTACCTTTAAAGCTGTTTTAAAGTCTTCTTCATCAACGTGGTTACCGACCTATGGACAGATTGCTACTGTTA
>DASPPQ010000198.1:0-13759 GCA_035625415.1 Thermodesulfobacteriota bacterium | reverse complement strand
GCAATGACGATCTGGTCGTCGCTGTCGTTGCTCCCACTGAGTCTGAAGAAGGCATTACAGGAATCCTCTCCGGAAAATCGAGAAGCAACATCTATTTCTTCAAGCTGTATTAAGCGACGTGTCCGTGACCCCGCCTCGCCTCTGGCTCATCGAGGCGGGCGTGTCACGTGTCCGGAAACCATTGTTAGAGATCCTGTCCATGTCACATATTGCCTGACCGGGAAACCCTTGTAAACAACGTGACCGTGTAAGGCGTCACTCTTATTCCATACCCCACGAATCTAACACGAGAAGCACGCTGTGTTTAGGCCCCAAGAATATCGATAGTAACCCCCCCGTCATCCCACTTAACTTAAAGGTAACCCCTTTCCATCCCCCCTTAACATAAGGGGGGAATAGAGGGGGGTTACAAGAGGGGGATGCCACTATATGAAAGTCGGAAGAACTTAGAAACATAATTAAACCATAATTCTGCGGATACATATTCTATTCTCCTACCTAAATACGAGCGTGTTCGCCAGGTGGTATCCAAGTTGCTAAAATCCTTAGAATAATTTTGAATGCGGACACGTGACACGGTCACGGACACGTCCTTAAAAAAAAGCCTTAAAAAAAAGCTTGACAAGTTTTTCGGGGGGTGGTATAAAAACCGAAAATTAGAAATTTCTAATCTTGCGGGGTGAATTTTTCAAAAATCCAAGAAGAAAGGAGGTGAAGGGATCGGGTGTGTAGTGTTTTTGCTAATTCACGAATCACAAAAACAAGGAGGAGGAAAAGAGATGAGAAAATTAACTGTTCTATCTTTAGCAGGACTTCTCATTTTGGCGTTTAGTGCAGTAGGATATGCCCAGGCGCCAAAATTAGAGTTCAGAGCATCGGGGTTCATCGATGCGCAAACATTTTGGGGCGAAGGTGTTCCGCAGTATCAAACAGGCTCGAATACTTATTTGATGACCAACCCAAACTATGGTGGACAGGCGGTTGGAGGAGCAACAGTAGCGGGTGTAGGTTGGAAAGGGGTTCAATCTAACTGGGAAGGTCGTGCCCACCTCAAATTCGATGCGGTGATGGGCCCGAATTTGAGCGGAACCATCTACTTCGAGATAGACTCCATGCGATATGGCGGCGTATTTAATACAGGCGCGAACACGAGAGAGGCAAACAACTTTGGCGCATGGACGACTGACCGGACTGCCGTCGAGGTCAAGAACATCTATGTCGATGTTGGCCTCCCCTATTTCGGAATCCCGGTACCCATTACTGTAAGAGTAGGTGCCCAGCCGATAGGCGTCCGGCCGAATGTGATGGTCTATTCAGATGGTGCAGGGGTTACAGCGGGCATCAAGATTGACCCTGTGCTGATTATGCCGATTTATGCCAAGGCTCTTGAAAACCTTGATTTTGCCGACGACGATTGCGATGTCTGGGGTCTTCATGCAAATGCCAAGATTGGCACTTTCACGGTAGGGGGCTATGGCCTCTTGTACAGAATGAACACCTATCCGTTCTATGTGGTAACCGGAGCTGGCGCCGCCGGTACCGCTATTCCTGGCCAATCTAGTGGTACTGGCTACAGTAGTATCACTACCCAACTCCCAGGTACCTACAAATCCCATATGTTTTGGGGGGGACTCTATGCGGATGGGAAGGCAGGTCCGGTTAATCTCAACTTCGACTGGGTGATGGACTATGGCACGGTTCAGGAGCGAAATACCCCATATTTCGGAAACGGTGTTCCAATCCCCAATGTCGTAAATCAGGGCTGGGTCGCACGGCTCAAAGTTGACTATCCATGGGAGAAGTTCAACTTTGGAGGAGTTGGCATGTATGCGACGGGGGCTGACGCCAGAAGGACTAGTCCTACTGGCCTCCCCGGAAGCTTTACAACCAATTGGAACAATGGTATCGGGGCGGCGGGGACTCCGAGTCGCTACAACTCAAGCTATCTCGTTCCCCCTGGTTCAGAACAGGGGCCGGCTAACGGTGAGTCGATGGTTGTCTATAGCATGGAGCCCGGAGCCACCGGAGGTTACGGTATTGCCGACAACGCCAATTACGGCGCACTGAGCAGAGGCGGGTTCGGTGGAACCTGGTTTGGCAAGCTCTACGCCACTATGAAGTTGGCGCCCTGGTATTCACTTACGCTCCAGACACTTTATATCGGCGATACCACCGAACACGGGACTACCTTTGGTAGCGCTGTGAAGTATTCTAATACAAACGTATATGGTGTAAGACTGAGGAATCAAGAGAGCATCGGCTGGGAATTTGATCTGCTCAATCAGTTCCAGATTTATAACAACCTCAGGTTCTTCGTCGGTGCTGGATACCTCTTTGCCGGGAACGCCATGGATGTCAGTATGCCAACGGGTACCTCAGGGATTTATGTGAACCGCGCAGCGCCGAACCCCTGGGCGATTAGGACAAGACTGATGTATACCTTCTAACAAGAGTGTAGTTAAAAGGGCGGTCATTTTGGCCGCCCTTTTTTTTGGCCAAAAGTGATCTCCCTCTGCTCTTGAATAAGATGCCCCCCATCCGCCCCATAATCCATAATTAAAATTCGGTTCATCAGACTTTAACCCCCCTTCATCCCCCCTTAACTTAAGGGGGGATGAAGGGGGGTTACATGAGAGTAATTTCCGCACAAAACCTGGATGCGCCCAAAATTCGAGATCCCGGGGATATCCCTGCCGTGCTGAAATTTTTTCAGCATCTCTCATTTTCCACAACCCAGAGATCCTGACACGGACTCGGGATGACGATTACCGACTATGGATACTATCACTTCTCTTGACATCTCCTCTAAAATTGGTAATATAACAGTGCAACAAACCCTGTTGGAAAAGAGGTAGGGGTTCGATTTACCTGCCCGCCGTACAGGACTTTGGCAGGCGGGTCGAACCCGAATGCGGGCCACAATTTAGGGGTCGGATTTATCCGACCCGAACCGGGCTTGATAAATCAAGGCCCTACATAAAAAAGGAAGGATGAGGGGGGGACGTGAGGAGAGCTTATGATTCAGAATAAGAAGTCCATCGTAACCATTTTTGTTTTCTCAACCGCCTTTCTCTTCACCCTCACCTCCTGTTTTAATCTTTTCGGAAGTAAGAAAGAAGAGAAGATAGAAAAGCTGCCCGAGGGAAGGACCGTCACTGTCGAAGGAATGGAAACGATCAAGGGCGTGAACCCTCCGAAGCCCGAGACCTCTCCTCCTAAGAATCCCTCAACCCCCGCGCCCTCTCCGACAAAAGGAACGGAAAGCAAGGTCGCTTCCACTCCTCCCAGACCCCTCTATAGCCCTTCTCTTCCCCTCCTCCAGATGGGATTTAAGAAAAAGGTGGCTATCTTAGACTTCGAGAATAATACCACTTACAAAGAGGAGAAGATTGGGGAGGCCGTGGCCAAGAAGCTTTCTGACAAGCTCGAGGCAACCCAGCGAGTGGTCGTGGTGGATAAGACCATCGTCTCAGAAATGTTAAATCGAGAGGGTTTTAAATTCGAAAACCTTTCGGAGCCAGCGGTGCTGAAACGTGCTCATCAATCCATGGGGATCGAGGCATTCGCCCTCGGAGCCGTGACAGATGTCAGCCTCCTTTCGTCCAAGGTCTCTGAAACATCGGATGAGGAAGTGGCCTTTGCCACAACGAAAGTGGAGATCCGTCTCATCGATGCCTCCACCGGAAACCCGCTGAAAACCTTTATCGGCAGAAGCCCCATCTTCGGCACCAAGGAAACCGGAGAAAATTGCCGGGGGAAGGCCGTGCTCAAAGCGATCGACGTGGGTCTGGACGATATCCTGGAAGGTTTCCTTCGGCAGCTCGACCTCCTGGACTGGTCCACCACGGTGGCAAAGGTCGATGGAGAGAATATCTATCTTAATGCAGGCAAATTATCCGGTGTTCGAGTCGGAGATACTCTGGAAGTCTTTGAACCCGGGAAGGAGGTCGTTCACCCCAATACGAGCATGTCTCTCGGTTGGACCACCGGCACGCTAAAAGGGACAGTAAGAGTCACCAACCTGTTCGGTGTAGATGCGTCTGTTGGAAGAGTTGTTGAAGGCAGTGGTTTCACCTCCAATGACGTGGTCAAGTCTGCGATAAAATGATACCGAATAGAATCGCTCACCCATCATCCTCATTCTAAGTAGGGGCTCAACTCATTGAGCCCTATGGCGGGCTTGATGAATCAAGCCCCTACAATTGCGGCACAGTGATACATAGTGCCCAGAAAATACATTTTCAAAAAAAATTCCCCCGTGTCGTAATGATTTACCGAATAGGCACACAAAATCATGTTTTGTAGGGGCTCAATTTATTGAGCCCTATGGCGGGCTTGGTGAATCGAGCCCCTACAATTGTGGCACAGTCTCCAAGGAGAGACGGGGAAAGTAAATTTCGACAATACGGAAGACAGGAAAGGAGGATTCTCATGGCATTTACGATGTTTGGCCGGACGATTCGAAAGATTGGCGTCATCGGATCGGGCAATATTGGCCCGGATATCGCCCTTCATTTCAGCCAAAATCTTTACTCCCATGGAGTGCCCGTTGTGGTCGTTGATATTCTTCAGGCCGCCCTTGATTCGGGTTCAAAGAAAACGGAATCGAAAGTGAATAAGGCCGTAGAGAAAAAGATTTATAAGAAAGAGGAGGGAGAGGCTGTCTTCCGAAATATTCTTTTCACCACAGACTATGGGAAGTTAAGCGATGCCGATTTGGTGATAGAAGCTGCTTTTGAGAGGCTTGATGTGAAGCACAAAATCTTCGCCCAGCTTGAAGGGACCTGTCCGAAGACAGCGATCTTAGCCTCTAACTCTTCCCACATACCTCCTGAGGAGATCTTCCCAAAGATGAAGGACAAGACGCGATGCCTTGTGCTTCATTATTTCTTCCCTGCGGAGAGAAACATCCTGCTTGAAATCGTTCCTATGAAGGAGACGGATCCCGCCCTGGTTGACTATTCGATGAAACTTTACGAATTCATCGGCAAGGCTCCAATCCGTGCGGGGAGTCGGTTCGGCTTTGCCGTCAATCCTTTCTTTGAAGGAATCTTCCTTACCGCTGCCTTGTTGGCGGAGAAGGGGCTTGGCACTGTCAAGGAGATCGATGCCGTTATCCAGAAAACCCTCGGGATGGGCGTCGGTCCTTTCACCGGTCATAATCTCGCCGGTGGGAACCCGCTCACACAGCACGGGCTTCAGATCTATACTTCGGTCATCATGCCCTGGTTCCGTTCCCCGAAGATATTGGACGACCGGGTGAAATCCGGCGCTCCCTGGGAAACGGCCGGAAAAGGTGAGAAGGTCGAGTACAGCCAACAAATCTACGAAGCTGTCTCAACCCGGGTGATGGGGGCTTTCTTCGGGATCGCTTGCGAAATCGTGGGGAGCGGAATCAGTAATATCGGCGATCTCGATTTGGCCGTGGAAAACGGGCTGGTCATGACTCCTCCCTTCCAGTTCATGAACCAGGTTGGGATCAAGAAATCTCTTGAATTGGTGGAAAACTACGCCAAAGAAAATCCTGGATTTAAGGTGGCCGAAATCCTCAAGAAGCAAGCGGCCACCGGCAAGCCCTGGAAGATTCCTGTGGTTTTCAGAGAAGACAGAGGTGATGTCGCCATTGTTAAGATTCGGAGACCAAGGGTTCTCAACGCGCTCAATGAGGACGTCTTCGAACAGTTGAGAGAGAACTTCCTCGGCATCCAGAAAGATCCTAAGATCAAGGGTGCGGTTCTGACCGGCTTTGGAACAAGGGCCTTTGTTTCCGGTGCTGACATCGGGATGCTGGCTTCTCAAAAAACCGCCAAGGAAGGAGAAGAGGGGTGTCTCAAAAACTATTCTGTCCTTGATCTGATCGAGAATCTGGGTAAACCTGTGGTCTGTGCCATGAATGGACTGGCCTTTGGGGGCGGCAATGAAATCGCCATGGCCTGTACCGCCCGGATTGCCAAAAAGGGACAGAAGGTCTTGGTGGGTCAACCCGAACCAAAGCTTGGTTTCATCCCCGGAGCGGGCGGAACTCAGAGGCTTCCAAGGTGGGTAGGTGTAGAAAAGGCCTGGCCCATCCTTCGAAACTCGAACCCCATCTCATCCGCTCAGGCCAAGCAAATTGGCTTGATCCAGGAAGAAGTGGAGGGAGATATCGTCGAGGCGGGTATCACTTGGGTGAAAAACATTCTCTCGGGAAAAGTGAAGGTTCGTCCCATCCCCAAAGGTCCGATCCCTGTCCCTTCGAAGCTTCCAGAGGTCGATATCGGGCATTTGAGCCGAAAGATTGATTCACTTCTTCAAAAGGCAATTTTGGAAGGAGCAAAAATGACCCTTGCAGATGGCCTGAAACTTGAGGCCAAGATCTTTGGTGAGTGTTTCGGCACCGAGGACAGGAAGATTGGAATCGATAATTTTATAAAACATGGCGCAAAGGTCAACGCAAACTTTGTCCATAAGTAACTCCCCTTCCGCTCCCGTTATAACTCCCCCTTCCCCCTCTTAATTTAAGAGGGGGAGAGTGGAGGGGGCGTTAGATTGGGGGAATTGAGGGCGTTACAAGGGGGGGATAATCCCCATATAGGAGCCGGAAGAGCCCAAAAACGAGATTCTCACGCTACTGATTTGAAAGGGATCAAAGATGCGTCTCCCCAAATTTGAATATTTGGAACCGAAGACTCTAAAAGAGGCGGCCAAAGCCCTGGCTTCGGACGCCAAAGGATCCGTTCTCCTCGCAGGAGGGACAGATCTTCTGGTCAACATGAAACACAGAGTCATCGAACCCAGACAGGTCATCAACCTTAAGACCATCCCAAAATTAGCCTATGTCACGAATGTGAAGAGCGAGCTGAGGATTGGAGCCATGACTGCTCTCCGGGACCTCGCTTCGTCACCGGAGATTCAGGAGAGATTCCCCATCCTTTCCCATGTTGCTACGGAGGTCGGAGCCTACGCCCTCCAGACAATGGGGACCCTGGGTGGAAATCTCTGCCAGGGAAATCGGTGCCGGTTCTATAATCAATCCGCTTTTTGGAGGGGCGCAAAATCCCCGTGTTACAAGGCAGGAGGAAAGGTCTGCCACGTGGTTCGGAAGCCCGGAGAATGCCATTCTACCTTTTGCGGCGACATGGCTCCGGTGCTCATTGCCTTGAACGCCCGGGTCCGGGTTGTGGGCCCTCATGGAGAACGGGCTTTTCCTGTAAGTAAACTTTACACCCAGGACGGGAAAAAACCTCTCTCCCTAAAAAAGGGAGAAATCTTGAAAGAGATGATAGTCCCCCCTCCCTCCGGGAAAAGCCTCTATCTCAAATGGAGACGAAGGGTGTCCATAGAATTTCCCCTCGTTTCCTTAGCGCTTCATATTGAAAAAGGTGGAAAGGAAGAAATCCGAAGGGCAAGGATTATTTTTGGTGCGGTCGGTTCCGGGCCCGTAGAGACGAAAGAAGCAGAAAAGATGCTGGAGAACGCGACTCTTGACGACCGAACAATCGAGAGGGTCTCAAATCAAGCCGTGAGAGAAATCTCCCCAATGCGGACCTCCATTTATTCTCCTTCTTATAAGCGGAGGATGGCTGGAATCCTGTTGAGACAAGCGCTGGAAACAATCCTAAATAAAGGTCCCAGCACCCAATTCCGAAACTCGAATAATACTTAACCCCCTCTTTATAACTCCCCCTTCCCCCTCTTAACTTAAGAGGGGGAGAGTAGAGGGGGCGTTTGATTGGGAGATGAAGGGGGGTTATAAGGGGATGATTAGAGCGACAAGGACTGACTTATGAAACGGGTGATCAAACTCAACGTAAACGGAGAAGCATTCGAAGTTCTCACAGAAGTCCACAGGACCCTTCTTGAGGTTTTGAGAGAGGATCTGGGGCTGACAGGAACAAAACGAGGCTGCGATTTGGGCACCTGCGGAGCGTGCACTGTCTTGATTGAGGGGAAACCTTATCTTTCTTGTTTGACATTAGCCGTTGATGTGCAGGGAAAGAAGATTGTTACCATCGAAGGTCTTGCTCAAGGTGAAGAAATTCACCCCCTTCAGAAGGCCTTTGTCGAGAAAGGGGCCATTCAGTGTGGATTCTGCACACCCGGGATGATCCTGACGGCCAAGGCTTTCCTCGACGAGAATCCCCATCCCTCGGAGGAAGAAGTTAAAAAAGCAATTTCCGGAAACCTCTGCCGTTGCACGGGATACATAAAAATTGTGGAAGCAATTTTATCAGTTATTGACAAACAATAGTGGGAGAGTAATATTCACCCTCTCCCCTTTGTGGGAGAGGGTCAGGGTGAGGGGTCATTTCAGAAAATGGAAGCCAATATTACAAAATTAGCCAAGAAACTTAGAAAAGGACAAACGGATGCAGAGTCACTCTTATGGAAGCATCTCAGAATAAAGCAGATGGAGGGAGTTAAGTTTAGACGGCAAGAACCAATCGGAAGATTCATCGTGGGTTTTGTGTCTTTTGAAAAGAAAGTCATCGTTGAAGTGGATGGTGGTCAACATTCAGAAGAAGCAGATAAGGAGAGGGAACAATGGCTACGTAGTCAGGGGTTTAAAGTCCTCAGATTTTGGAATAATGAAGTCTTACAGAATACAGAGGGGGTTTTGGAAGTAATAAGAAATAACAGTCTGCTCACCCTCCCCTAACCCCTCCCATCAAGGGAGGGGAATCCTTTTGTCCGAGTTATTAACGGAGTCATTCATGAATAAACTCGATGTGGTTGGAAAGAGGGAACCGATGCTCGACGCATGGGAGAAGGCAACGGGTCGGGCACGGTTTACAGACGACCTCGCCATGCCGGGCATGCTTTACGGAAAGATATTACGAAGCCCCCTTGCCCATGCGAAGATCCTTCATGTCGATCTCTCCGAAGCAGAGAAAGTGGCTGGAATCAAGGGAGCAATCAGTGGAGGGGATATTCCTAAGAGAAAATATGGCATTGTTCCCATGGCCAAGGATGAATATGCGCTCGCCATCGGTAAGGTTCGGTACATCGGAGACGAAGTTGCAGCGGTTGTGGCGACCTCCCCGGATGCAGCGGAGGAGGCCGTCGCAAAGATCCGGGTGGACTATGAAGAGCTCCCGGCCGTCTTCGACCCGACCGAAGCGATGAAGCCCGGTGCTCCCGTCATTCACGAGGGAGTCCCCAACAACGTGAGTGCCTCTATCCGGAAGGAATTTGGAAACGTGGAGAACGCCTTCCGTGAATCGGACGCTCTTTTTGAGGATACTTATGAAACTCAGGCTGTCAATCACGCTCCTCTCGAGCCCCAGGCGGCCCTGGCCGCGGTTGATCCTTCGGGAAAGGTGACGCTCTGGGCTTCTACTCAAATCCCCTTCTTTCTCAGGAGGAATTTGGCGACCACTCTCGACATCCCCGAAAGCAAGGTCCGCATCATCAAGCCAAAAGTGGGAGGGGGATTCGGTCAGAAAATCGACCTCTATGCCAAGGATTTCTGCGCTGCCTTCTTCGCCATGAAGACAAAGAAGCCTGTTAAGTTCGTCTATGAACGCGAAGAGGTCTTCACCTCGACGAGACAGCGACACCCGATGCACATTCAACTCAAGACAGGGATGAAGAAGGACGGTACCATCCTGGCCCAGCAGTTCAAGGTGATTGCGGACGGAGGCGCCTATAACAGCACGGCCCCCCTGATGATTACCCTGGCTTGTTATTTCATCATGCTCCCCTATCGCCTCGAAAATCTCCTCTTTGAAGGCTACCACGTTTATACCAATAAGCCTGTCGGAGGTGCCATGAGGGGACATGGAATTCCCCAAGTCCGCTTTGCAGTCGAGACTCAAATCGATCACATCGCTGAAAAGATGGGGATCGATCCGTTGGACCTTCGATTGAAAAATGCCTTTCAGGCCGGATCGCCCCATCCTGCAAAGCTCTTAGTCCAGACCTGCGGGTTCAGCGAAACCTTGAAGACAGCGGCAGAAGGGATCGGCTGGAAAGAGAAGAGAGGGAAGCTCCCCTTCGGCAGGGGAGTAGGCCTAGCGGGCGCCAGCTTCCCGAGCGGGGTCAGCAATATGAGCCACATCTCCTCGGGGGCCATTGTAAAGATCGAACGGGACGGTGCCATTACGCTTCTGACGGGCGCTGCGGATATCGGCCAGGGCGCTGAGACCGTCATCTCTCAGATCGTTGCGGAGGAGCTGGGTGTTCCCCTCGACGATATTCGAATCACCGCCGCGGATACTGAAATCACTCCCCTCGACCCCGGAACATTCGGCAGCGGCGTCACGCTGCGCGCGGGCAATGCCGCCAAAATAGCTGCTCAAGGGGCCAAAGAAAAACTCTTCGAAGCCGTTGCCGAAAAGATGGAAGTCAGCGTTGAGGACCTGGAAGCAAGGAACCGCCGCATCCAGGTCAAAGGAAGCCCTGAAAGGGGAATATCATTGCAGGACGCCATTAGGTTCTATCAATATTCGGACCGTCCCATGCCCATCATCGGCCGTGGCTCTTACCAGCCTCCGGCCAAAGAGCCCACCACCCTGCTCAAAGAGGACGGAAATTTTTCTCCTGCCTATTCTTTTATGACTCAAGCCGCTGAAGTGGAGGTGGATACAAAAACGGGAAAGGTGAACGTCTTGAGGATCGTAGCAAGCCATGACTGCGGCAAGGCGATTAATCCCATGCTGGTGGAAGGTCAGTTGGAAGGATCTGTTGTCGGAGGAATGGGACAGGCGCTCTATGAGGAAGTGATCACAGAAAAAGGACAGGTTCTAAATCCGTCGTTCCTGGACTACGGCATCCCAACTGCGCTGGAAATTCCTTCCATTAGCTCCGTGGAAGTTGAGACGAACGACCCTGAAGGCCCCTTCGGTGCCAAAGAATCGGGGGAGGGAACTCAGTTAGCTCCTGCACCGGCTATTATCAACGCCATTTATGATGCCATTGGAGTAAGATTTAAGACCCTACCGGTCACACCTGAAAAGATTCTCCAGGCCCTCGAAGAGAAAAGGAAAGAATAAAAGCTTACCCACCCCCGTATCGAGTACGGGGCAGGCTCTGCCCTCCCCCTGTGTCGCAATAATAATACCCGTTCCAAACAAGACGGAAGAGATGGCCGGGTGGAAAAGCTTTAGAGCGGCAACCTTTAACATGTGAGATTCAGACGCTCCATATCCCTGAGATGATTCCATTCTCCACAAGCACCGATTCGCCATTCCTAAAAGACCGCGTTCTAAACCTTTGGAACCCGACTGTCTCTTCCGTCAACGCTGCCATTATGACACAGTCTCTTGGAGGGGAGGGAAATCGTCACGCGCTACGCATAATTCCTCCCCCTTCAAGGGGGAGGTCGGGAGGGGGATGGGGGAAATGACGATGCCTGGCTCGCTTTCAATTCGCAACGACTGGAATTTCTAACGGCCTTCATTCGACGATGTCGGAGACATTTTTTCTGAGCAGATAGACGAAGGCAAGAATAGCTTCTGCATTCTTTTCAACCGCTTCAAACCCGCGGGCCAATTCCTTCAACCTTTTTGTTCTCTCTTCAATTGCCTTGATCTCTAAGTCCATTGCCTTCAGATCGTATTCCATGGCTCTTTTTTCTTACCTCCGTGTCATATCCTTAAACCTCGCCGATTTCAAAGAATAACGGGGGAGCCCTCCGGGCTTCACAAACTCGACTTGGAAGGTGAGGTTTGTCCTGATCTTAAGCTTTTCCCGGATACGATTCTTCGTCTCCTTGCTTTGACTTTCACTTACCGAAGGAGCTAATTCCACTTTCAACGTCAGAACAGGCATCACGCCTTCCTGCGTCAAAAGAGTTTCAAACTCCACCACCTCGGGAAATTGGGCTCGAATCACTTCTTCCACCATGTTTGGACTAAAGAAGACCCCCCGGATCTTTCTCAGGTCGTCCACCCGACCTCCGATTTGATCCACCCGGACAGAAGTCCTGCCACATGGACAGGGGTCGTCCCTCTTCGTCATGATGTCTTTCAGGTTGAACCGGATGAGAGGGATACATCGGCGGCATAAAGGCGTGATGACGGCAACCCCCTTCATCCCTGAAGGAATCGGCTTTGACATCGTTTCAAGGTCCACCATTTCAAAAAGAAAATAGGGCTCGATTACATGCATCCCCTTCTTTTGGGAACACATCCCCGCCCATCCGCCTGGCTCTGTCCCGCCGATATGGTCATACACATCCGCTCCCCACTCCTCTTCCAGGCGAAGACGGGATGGCTCTGGCATGGGCTCACCCGCGCAAATCATCTTTTTGATACGGAGGTCGCGCTTGGGATCAATCCCCATCTCCTTGGCCACCTCTATCATGTGGAGGCCATAGGTCGGCGTGTTCATCAATGCCGTCGCCTGAACATCCTTCATCTTCTGGATGCGAGCTTTTGTCTCCAGTCCGCCTCCGGGAACGACTTCACACCCCAACTTCTCAGCGGCGTAGTGACCTTGCCAGAAGGCGATATAGACGTTATAGACAAAGGGCAGAAAAACCCGGTCCGTCGAACGAAACCCCGCTGCATAAAGAATGTAACACCAAATATCCACAACCAACTGCCAGCTTTCATACGTGTCGGGGAAAAAGACAGGTTTTCCGGTGGTCCCGGAAGTTTGGTGGAAGACAGACAATTTTTCAGGGGGCACGGCCAACAGGTCACCATAAAGAGAAAACCCCTTCCCTTCCTGAGCCTCTCTGAGCTCATCTTTCTCCGTCATGGGAACTCTCGTGACATCTTCGAGCGTCCGAATATCCTCCGGCTCAATCCCATGGAGCTTCTTCCTATAAAAAGGAGAGCCCTCCTTCGCCCATCGGAGAGTATCTCTGAACCGTTTTAATTCAATCTCCGTCAGCCTCTCCCGGGGCAGTGTCTCGATGATCGGATTCCAATATTCATTTTCTCCCCGTTTCATCATTTCCTCCCCTCCGTAAAAGAACAAACCGTTATCTCCCCCGCGGGGTGAATTTAAGACATTATAAGACTTTCCAGCCTGAATACAAGATGAATGGATCACTCTCCGGCATGTTCCGACCTTTCAGAACCTCCAAGATAAGCATCTTTTTGTTCGTGATTGAATTAAGCCCCACGAAGCGGACAGGCCGGCTGAGTAAGTTTTGGAGCGGCACCTCTCATAAGTTAAGCTCAAACATCGAGAATCCCCTGAAAAGTCTCAATTTAAATGATTACGAAAAGTTACCCTACACTCCAAAGACCCGCAATTCTAAAACTTTCGAAGTCCGGTCTGTCTGCTTCTCAAATATTTGTTTTGCCATCACGGACTTGGGGATGCTTCCCACCCTCCCGAAAAAATGCTTGACAATGCCCTCTAATGCAAACAATAATAGGCACTCAAACTTGCATTTTGAATAAAATCGTACTAAATTTTCATAGGCTTAAGGCTACCTCTAAAAATGTCATCATTCCTGCGAAAGCTCGCCTCGGCGAAGCCTGGGCAGGAATCCATAAGCCCTTGACATAACTGGACTCCCGCCGGAGTTTACCCCGCACTGGATACGGGGCGGGAGTGACGAATTGGGAATTAACAGACTTAACTTTAGGAGGTGGGAAGATGAAAAAATGGCCAATGATTTTTGCAGTGGTGTTTCTGGCGGCTTTTTTTACAGCCAATCTCTTCGCGCAAGAGGTTAAGTTTAGTATTCCTCTTCCTTTGACGGGGACGAATGCGAAATTCGGCGAAATAGAAAAAAGGTCTTATGAGATCGCCATGGAAGAGATTAACGCCAAAGGGGGGATCAAAGGGAAGAAAATTGTCCTGGAGTTTGAAGATTCTC
>DASPPQ010000197.1:0-4061 GCA_035625415.1 Thermodesulfobacteriota bacterium | reverse complement strand
CCCTCCTCGGCTCACAACAAGAAGATGACACCGATCTTTGGTGCCCAGCATGAGAACTGGGATATCGTGGGGGCTCAGTATCTACCAGTAATCCTCAGATCCAGATGGGATCGTTGAGCGATGATTTGCAGGTGTAATTTGTAAGAAGGGTTATCTTGACAATGTCCGTCAACTCAAATGCTGATCAGGACAAAAACCTCTTCCAACCTGGTCGTGGTGTTTTCTGCATTAAATTAGAATAAATTCCTAAAGGAGGTAGCTGCTATGAACAATGCGTCAAAAGTGTCAAGAACGACGACCCGAACAATCACACTTGAAGAGCACTTCGCGACCCCTGCTTTCCTGAATGGTCCAGGGGCTCGAATTAAAGAACGGCTACAGGCGGTCCAGCTACTTGATCGATTGTGCGATCTCGGGGAACGCAGGCTCTCGGATATGGACGCGGCAGGTATCGATGTGCAAGTACTGTCGCTGACATCCCCCGGCGTGGATCAACTCGACGCGACCGAGGCAGTGAAGCTCGCCCACGAAACAAACGACACCCTTGCAGACGCGGTGCGACGCCACCCGAGCCGATTCGCCGGGTTCGCCACCTTGCCGACCGCTTCCCCCGAAACTGCTGCCGACGAGTTGGACCGCATGGTCCGCGAACACGGGTTCAAGGGAGCAGTGATCAACGGCCACATCCGGGGCCGCTACCTTGACGACGAGTTCTTCTGGCCGATCCTGGAACGTGCCGAAGCACTCCAGGTCCCGCTCTATCTCCATCCGACCCCGCCTCCCCAGTCAGTGATCGAGGCCTCTTACGTGGGAAACTACACAGCTGAGGTGACGGTCTGGTTAGCGACTGTGGCCTGGGGATGGCACATCGAAACCGCGATCCATACCCTCCGCCTTATCCTCAGCGGAGTATTCGACCGATACCCACGCTTGCAGCTTGTCATCGGCCACCTGGGCGAAGCGCTTCCATTCATGCTGCCCAGAATCGATTCCAAATTGCCGATGGCAGTGACGAAATTGCATCGCTCGATCGGCGCTTATCTCCGAGAGAACCTCCACTACACAATTAGCGGCTTCAACTTCACGGCTACGTTCCTTGACCTGTTCCTTGAGGTCGGTGCCAACCGAATCATGTTCTCGGCTGACTATCCATTTGGTTCGATGTCACAGGCCCGCACATTCCTCGACCAACTTCCACTGAACCCTGCCGACAAAGTGAGGATCGCGCACGGCAACGCAGAGGTTCTCCTGCGACTTTGACAGGTCGGATAGACTGCACGGATTATGAATAGAAACCTTCGGTTTTTGCGCTATCTCCCGTGAACCGTGGTGGGTCTGGCCGACCTATTTTTTAGGCAAACAAAGGATAGAGATCCAATGTTCCTTCCTGAAGTCGTAATTTTTGAGTTTTGTGCTTCAATACTCTCTTCCAAATGGTAACCGATAATCGATAATTCTTGTTGAATTTCTTGTTCAAAATTAGTAGACTCATATCAAACCATAAGCTTTTAACCCACCCTCTTAACTAACCTTTGGAGGATTCCATAACCACAAAAATAATCCATGAAAGGAGGATATGAATGAAAAGGATGATAATTTTATTAATGGTTTCTCTCCTCGTGTTGTTTTTCACCGGGCCCCTCTTTGCCAAGGATGAATTGAGGGCAGACCTTTCTGTACCCGAAGTTGTTGGGGACGTTCTATGGGTTAGACCTCTGGGGGTCATGCATATAGCCTTGGGAGCAACGGCTTTCGTGATTTCCCTTCCAGTCACCATCCCTCTTAAAAAGATGGAGGAGGCGAAGGAATTCCTAATTACGTATCCTTACTCTTATTTTATTAAGAGGCCTCTGAGAGAAATGTAATCCTGGGAAGAACTGAGAAATTTTCTGTAATCTTTTGTGCGTAGATTATTTACTCCGCCTATTTATGTCCCAGGTTATCCAGCAGGAAGCCCTCGCTCGGTTGCTTGTAGAGAAAGGGATTTTTACCAAAGAGGAGTTCTTGGAGATGGTGAGGGTGGTGGATCGGGAGATGAAGAGATGTGGATTAAGAATAGCCAGACTATTGGATTAAATTCAGTGGGCGACATGAGAAAGAGAACGATTTTTATCTTATCGGTCGTTGGGGTTTCAATAATTTTTTCTTTCCTAACTACCCCTGCTTTGGCAGAACATGGAGTCTTTGATGGCAAAGTTGTAGGCACAGAGTTTTCTGTAATTCAAGTTAAAGGAGACAACGGGAGAGTTTCAGTGTTCTGGTTAGGCCACAAGACTCATCTGGATTCCAGAGTTCCATTTTTTGGAGACAGGGTGAGGATTGAGTTCATAAAGGATAAATTGGGGAGGAATGCGGTCACAAGAATCACTATTTTGGGAAGATAGCAAATGGATATCCGGTGAAGTGTTTTAAAGCAATCTAATAAGAAGTCCTTACCAGGTTCCAGGGACATAAGAAATGATCAAGGAAAAAGAGGTAATCGGATATTACACGAATGACGGGCATATTTACTGCATAGAGTGCATTAATAAAGACAGAGAAATAATGGAAAAAGTTGAAAAGGCTATTAAAGCAAAAGATTCAGAAAAAAACCTGTATTTTTGTGATGTATGCGAGAAGCGAATCAAATAAGCCACTCCTTGGACTAATGAATTCCCCCCTGCTTCTCTGTCTCCCCATATTCACCTGAGTATAGCAGGCCATCCAGAGGTCGAATATCTTCTTGTCCTTGGTGTCTCAGGCCACTGAATTGGCTGGTCATGAGTATTTGCCTTGCTCAGCCCAAATTGATAGCCAGGATGCTGTGTTGAGTTCTTCCTGTACAAAATGGAGAAAGGTGGAAAAATTATTACCAGATTTTGGAAGAGAGTTTTAGTTTACCCCATATTTTTCGATAAGTTCTATTTTATAATGGTATGGCATAAGTATTGCTTCAGATAATCAGTTGAACCCTAAGACAGAGCGGAGATATCTGTGGAAGACCAGATTCTAATTGTAGATGATGATAAGATAATCTGTTATGTGCTCGCTCAAAGACTGAAGAAAGAAGGATATTCGTGTGTGACCGCCTCCAACGGTAAGGAAGCCTTCGAGTATTTTTGCAAAGGAACGTATTCACTGATCATTTCAGATATCCGGATGCCCGAAAAGGATGGTTTAGAACTCTTGAGACTTGTGAAGGCTGTGCGACCGAATATGAAGTTCATTATTATGACCGCCTATGGAGAGATCGAAGTAGCCGTAGAAGCGATACACCTGGGAGTGAGTGACTTCCTCATCAAGCCGTTTGATCTTGAACTTGCAGTCTTCAGTGTGAAGAAAGCCCTGGAGCAGAAGAAGATGGAGGACGAGCTGGAGTCTTACCACAAAAACTTGAAAGAATTGGTGGCAGAGAAGACCGGAAAGCTTGGGAAAGATTAGACACCAAAAAAACACACTTTCAATCCATAATCTTCAATCCTCGAATATTGTTCCCGTTGAAGATTAGTGTTATCCTCACCCACGTTTTCGGGACTCCTTCCGAGACTGTCGAAAAAGCCCAAATGTTACGATTTTAGAAAATTCACATATAGTAAATTCAATTACTTACCTGTCGGAAAAAACCCGATTTAAGGTTTTTCGACAGTCTCTCCTGTACTCTTCAAATCCGTACAGACCTTATCCATGCAATGTTTCAGGTGGAAAGCCTCAATTATGAATGGTCAGAATAATAGACTTGAGGAATTATTCGCACGCAGGGAATCCCCAAATTGTGACAACCAAACGACTAAAATGGACAGTTCCAACATGAGAAGCTCGCCACATTCTTGAATTTTCGTTGACAAAACGAAGTTGAATGGGTAGGATTCTTACAAATTACAAATTGGAGTATAATAATTGTTAGCTAGTGTACTGCGTCAGAAGTCCCTTTACTTTGAATCTCATTCCGGGCTTGACCAAGCTTGCCCCGTGCTTGACACGGGGGAATCCAATGATTTCAACTGGATTCCTGCCCAGGCTTCGCCGAGGCGAGCTTTTGCAGGAATGACAGCTTCTGAACTTATGTAAAGAAGTGTTGGACG
>DASPPQ010000196.1:0-4152 GCA_035625415.1 Thermodesulfobacteriota bacterium | reverse complement strand
GGATAGAAGATCTTTGGCTCAATTCCTGTCTGTTGACCCATCATGGCAATATCTCCATACCCAATTTGTGTTGCCATGCTTATAGCTCGAATGTCTAATCGTTGCAAGCATCATTTGGGCAACAGGCCGTCTAGACCTGACCTCACTGCAGAGCCCTGCACTGCATGGTATGCAGGGCACAACAGCCGCGCATCACTTCTACCGGGGTGACCCTTTTATAAAAGATGCCAAAAGGAAGTTCAAGACTCTTGGCGCATCAGGATTCAACCGCCATTCTTATCGTTTCGGGCAGTTCAATGACCTACTGTTTTACTCTTCGGATCTCCATCACCACGGGATTGAACGGATCCGGGCAGGCGATGGTGGTCTTGTCTCGGTCCTCTTCCCAGGGAAATGCTCCGCCGTGCCGAAGCACCCGCCACGATGGAAAGATGGCATGGAACGCTGAGAGACATAAGGCCCGAGGATCTCCGGATACTCCCAAAAGAAAGTCCTTGCTCAGATCAAATTCCTGGCCGGCGTAATGGCCTGCTGCACAAGTCCCTTTAACGGAGACAATTTTTAAGATGACCTTCTCTGGATTTGCCACGAATGAGCCTCCTCCCGATCTACTATTTTTTGTTTCCAACCGATTATTCATAGAAATTGAGCCCATGTCAACCCCACGGTTGATTCCATTCGGATCGCACAGGGAAGAGTCTCGAATCCCTTTACAAAAGGGGAAGGATGAATTTAAAATACTTCGAGACGAAAGATGACGACACAAAAGATATTGACCCGCGATTTTGTCCTCTGTTTCTTTGCCCAATTCACTTTCTCATCCGTTTTCTACATTCTCATTCCAACCCTTCCGATCTACCTTTCAAGATTGGGAGCCAAGGAAGCAGAGATCGGTGTTCTGATCGGAGTCTTTAGCGTCTCGTCTTTAGTCTTCAGGCCTATCGTGGGAAAACCCCTTCTCAAGATTCCTGAAAGAAGGTTCATGATTGGTGGAACCCTCTTCTTTGCCTCGTCGTCCGTTGCCTATCTCTTTGCGCCTCCTTTCTGGCCCTTATTGGCCGTAAGGGTCTTTCAGGGTATCGGGTTGGCCTTTTTCTCAACCACCTCTTTCACCTTGCTCGCCAATATCACCCCCGAAGCCAATCGTGGACAAATCATCAGTTACTTCTATGAATGCTTGGCTCTGACGGGCGTCATCAATTTTCTCTATTTCTATTTTGCCGTGAAGAAAAAACCCAAAAAAATCACCTTCCCCGCAGGGGAGGGCCTGTAGGGAGGGCGTGACATGCCAATCTACGAGTATCGTTGCGATGATTGTGGAAAGATCTCCGAATTTCTCCTGACCAAAACCGATGAGACCTTTATCCCTCGATGCAAGCGATGTAAGAGTGAAAAGATGTCCCGTGTCCTCTCCAAGGTGCGGGTGATCCGTTCGGAAGAAAGCAGAATGGAAAGCCTGGCCGACCCATCGAAGTGGGGAGGCCTTGATGAGAAGGATCCGAAGAGCATGGCGAGATGGATGAAACGGATGGGCAAGGAGATGGGAGAGGATATGGGTGAAGATGTGGATCAGATGGTGGATGAGGCGATGGAAGAAGAGACGGCTTCAAAGTCAGAAGGAGAAGAAGACTAAAATGGGCGTCAAGAACATTTATGAACGATTTGTCTGGTTTGACAATCAGGTAAGGGTAAGAAAGCATCCCAATGCCACCTCGACTTGGGTTACGAAAATCTCACCGTGAAGATGTTGCTTAATCTCTTCGGGTGATGCTGCCTCAAAGAAAAGTTCCAACGCTTCTCGAAGATTGTCCCGTGCTTCTTCAACGCTTTCCCCCTGGCTCGCGATATCTACCTCAGGGCATAATGACACGTACACATCGCATTCACGTTCAATTATTGCAGTAAGTTTCAACAACGACCTCATGTCTCACCGAATCTCCTTGAAAACAACTCATCGCAGCCACGGAATTGAGTCGTGCCAAGTCAAGAATTCTATCGCCTCCTGATCCGTATCTTGTCAGGCTCGATGATTGTCAAGTTTCCGGGCAAATCTTTTTGGACGTTTTTGATGGCCTCAATTAAAATCCGACTTAGTTTGTCTGGAGACATCTCGTTTGGAAATCTTACTATGAGAATCTGAGTTGATTTTCGACCTCTTCTTGACCGGAAACCACGGGCTCTTATCAAGTTCTAAACTCAACCCTTTTACCCTTAACTTTTAACTACTTAAACCTAAGACACCTCCTGGGGGAGGTCCCCGTCTAATAACAGAGCTATCAAGAAAATAACCTTAACAACTTTTGAAAGGGAGGTTGTAGGCGGTGGAATCCAAACAACCCAAAAAAACCCGAGTAACCCACCCAAGAGGATTTGTTTTGATTTTTTCTTTGGTTTTTGGTATTGGGGCAATCCAAATCAGGGGTAGTGTAAGTTGAAAATTTAAGGGGACACGTTAGCCTGTTCTCGAAATTGGGGATGGGCTTTTTGTCTTTAGTCTTTGAAGTCTTATGACAAAATCCTTTCAAATATCAGACAGCCTGTTCCAGGATTTAAGAACCCTGATCATCGAGGCTCGGCAGGATGTGGCCCGGCAGGTGAATTCTGCGCTGGTCCTGCTTTACTGGCGCATGGGCCAGCGTATTAGAAAGGACATCCTGAAGGAAAAAAGAGGAGATCATGGGGAGCAGATTGTTGCTACGTTGTCGCAACAATTGGGGTGGAGCCACTTCAAGGAGATCATTCCTCTACTAAAGATGATCCGGGGTCAGCCGTTGACACGTGACAAATGCAGAAATTAAATGCTGGCATCCATAAAAAAATTGGCCCTGCCCATAGAAAACCAAGATGAGGAGAAGCGCCCCTTTAAAAACAGGGGCCACTCCGTGGGAGATAGGGTGATGGGGGGATAGGGTGGCATAAGAACAGATTGGGAGATGAGGAGATAAGGAGCCGGTGACGCAAAAGATTGCGGAATTAAGAACGAAGGACCGCAAGACCATGTCCCATCCGCTAAAACCTCAGTCTCTTTTTGCCGAGACATTGAGTAATTAAGTGATCAAACAGAAGGTATGGCCGTATTTATCTCTTTTGAAGGTTTGAGAATTGATGTATAATGAATTCGGAAGGCACCTAAGCGGCGACCTGCCGAGGGAGGCAACTACATGAAGTTCAAACGAATCACAATCAATCCCAACCAGATGGGTGGCATACCCTGTATTCGTGGACTACGCATTCCAGTGGCCACAGTTGTCGGAATGATAGCGGAGGGAATGACAGAACAGGAGATTCTCAAAGCCTATCCGGACCTTGAGCTAGAAGACATCCACGATGCTTTACGGTATGCAGCCGAAGCAGTTCGGGAACGTGAACTTCCCCTGGTAACTGGGTGATGAAATTCTTGATAGACAATGCGCTATCACCATTGGTGGCTGAGGGATTACGAGGGGCAGGCCATGATGCATCGCATGTTCGAGATTATGGGTTACAAACAGCTGAGGATAAAGAAATCTTCTCCATTGCAGAAAATGAGAACCGGATACTTATCTCTTCTGATACCGATTTTGGGACTTTTCTAGCTTTATGGAGGAAAAGTAAACCTTCCCTTATCCTCTTCAGGAGGGGAACGGACCGCCGACCTGAAAGACAAGTTGCTCTCATCCTAACAAATCTTCCAAGAATCCAGGACGCTCTTGTTCAAGGGAGTGTCGTTGTGTTTGAACAGACCCGGCTCCGTATTCATACGCTTCCAATCCATGATTGAGAAGCAATTCTCCGAGAGACGAGGACGTAGTCGGAATGCGAAGAGCAAAACGGTCGGGTCGCAACCTTCAAGAAGCTAGCAAGTTACATAATCATTGAGTCATTAGGTCAGTGAGTCACTAAGAGCTGAAAGTTCAAAGCTCAATGCGAGGCGGTAATTTCTGACTCCATTTTGAAGTCAAAGTTTTATGTTCGCGATTCTCTGAGGCCCTGACTCAATTTTTCAGTCACCTGCGCAGCCGGGGTCAGCCCTTGACACGTAACAAATGCAGAAATTAAATGCTGGCATCCATAAAAAAATTGGCCCTGCCCTGAAGCAAAGCGCAAGAGCGTAACCCCGTAAGTCATCGGGTCATTGGGTTATTGAGTCACTCATTGGTTATTGAGTGATTA
>DASPPQ010000195.1:0-31293 GCA_035625415.1 Thermodesulfobacteriota bacterium | reverse complement strand
CCTGGTTTACCTTGTCAAAAAAGGAGACCGAGTTATTTCGTTTGTCATTACCCAATGGCGGCCGATGAACGGAACCTTTGACCCGGAGCCGTTTGAGAAATTTGAAGCTTTTGTTCAAAGCTTCAAATTCCTGAAGAAGACTTTTTATGAGGAGATGGAAGAAAAGATCAAAAAGCTAAAAGGCTAAAGAAAAGTTGAATATGTGCTTTCGTGAACGAACCTGAACTGCAATTTGCACCGCGTACCCCTTGGATTTGGAGCCGTTTAGATTAAGGTCGCTCAATGCATATTTTCAATGTAACACTGCAATCAGTGGCTTCTTTGTTGGCGATAGGCGTGTTGGGATTCTGGATCATCAAGAGGAACATTATCCCGGAGAATATTCTTCGTTTTCTGGCTGTTCTGGCAATTGATATCGCCTTACCCTGCATTGTATTCGTCAACATCATTACCCAATTTTCCCCATCATCCTTCGATAGGTGGTGGCAATATCCGCTATGGTGGTTGGTATTCTCGGCCATCGCCCTCATCTTAACGGTGGTCGGGACGCTTATCTCGGCAAAAGCTACGCGCCGGGAGTTTGCGATTACGCTCTTCTTTCAAAATGGCTTGTTTTTCCCGTTTATCATCATCACCGGCATTTTTGGCCCCAGCAACCCCTATGTAGCCGTGCTCTTTATTTTTATCGCCTTTCACCCATCTCTGTTCTTCAGCACAAATCATCTCTTCTTTAGGAGAGGTACCCTTGAGATGGAGAAGGGCCTTAAGGGAGATCAGCCAGAAGGACGGTTGAGATTGGGGAGGATACTGAATCCCGTTTTAATCTCAACTGTCCTTGCGGCTGGTATCAAACTGTTTGGAGGGGAAAAACACCTGCCGGCATTCCTTCTTAATGTATTTCAGATGCTTGGAGCTATGTCGTTGCCCCTGTTGATGCTGATTCTAGGTGGCAGCTTATATGTGGATTTCCAAGGTAAGGGACCGATTTATATGAAGGAAGTTTTGAAATTCACCCTGTTAAAGAACATCATTATTTTCCCGCTCGCCTTTATCTCGATATTGGTCTTTGCACGTCCGGCTTACCCTGTTGCACTAATTATTTTCTTGGAAAGCGTTGTCCTTCCTATTACAGGCATACCCATTCAGGCGGAGCGCCACGGAGGGAATTCGTCCATTACCAATCAATTTATTCTATCCAGTTTTGTTTTCTCTGTACTCTCGATCCCTTTCATGTTCAATTTATTCACCAGATTCTTCCCATTCCCTTAAGCATAAGATTCCTATGGCTTCGCCCCATGATCTATGAACTCATGTTTTAAGCTTTCTATCTGAACCCTTACCAGATTTGCCCTCTCGCCCTTCGATTCTACCCTGAGATAATCCTCCCAGGCGTTGATCGCTCCTTTGATGTCCTTTTTGTCTTTCAGTAACACAACTCCCAGATGAAACCGACTGTTTGCATGGTTTGGGTGATTCTGGGCCGCTTTTCTTAGCTCATCAATCGCCCCATCAAAGTCACCTAACGCTCTTAGCATGATGCCTATATTTGTCCTCACGTCAGGATCATCTGGTTTGATGGAGAGATAGTGACGATACGCTTCGATAGCTTCTCGATATCTATTGTGGAGAGAATAAATATTTCCAAGTTTCAACCAGGGGGTTGGATTTTTCTGATCTTCCCTTAGTAACTGCTTTAAATCTTCTATCTGCTCCATCAGTTCAATCGAGATCGGTTCTTTCGCAATAGGGGGTTGGGTCATAAGATCCGTAATCGAACTTTCAATTCCCTTTGTCCCCTTAAGGATTGATACTATGACTCCCATGAGAAATCCAAAAGCAAGGGCAACTCCAATGGCTAAGAAGGCAATTTTTTTCTTCATGGATATGGGCACACAAAAAATCCTATCCCATCAAGGATAGATTTATCAAATTAAGAATAATACGGGATGACGAAGTGACCTTGGCAGAACTCCCTTTTGTGAAGGCTCAGTTTCTGCTATAAATCCTCTATTCTAGACATATCAAAAAAGTCGCGATCTGATATTCATATATTCAGTTAGCACCGATGCGAGCTTTCGGGGTAGTAACAGAGTCAAAACACGCGTAAAGCTAAACCACTCTTTCAGGAAGACCGAGGTAAAGTCGAACCCCAATTTTCAGAGCCGGTCTTAATTGCATCATAGGTAAGCGTCCTAAAGGCAAACGCAAAGCTGAGAGATTCTTTTCACGGGATGAGCATGGCCTTTCCGCGACCGTGACATCGGTCTGTCCGGCGTAGTGAACCTCCCCGGCCATCTCTTTAGCTTCCCCTTCAGACAGCCAATTTTTTTGTCTTGATTTCTTCCGAGAGCCTCGTTCTTCTTGTCCAAGAGACCAGGTTTTCCAGTAATTCCTTTATCCTTTTTCTCGTTTTTTCGTCTGTCACCCTGCCGTTACTATCTACCTTGTCCTGTGCAAAGGCGACCATCACTTCCGGCTGATTCAGCGGAAGCATGTTCAAAAACACGAAGCTTCGTCTCAAATCATATTGTGCCCTTGCAGTTCCCAAAGTCCCAATGGATGCTCCCATGACGGCAACAGGCTTGCCCTCGAAGGCATTATCTCCGTAGGGTCTCGATGCCCAGTCAATCGCATTCTTTAGTACGCCCGGTATGGAGTAGTTATATTCCGGCGTAGCAATCAGAATCGCATCCGCTGCTCTGATTTTTGCTTTGAACTCTTTGACCTTATCCGGTGGTTGAAGTTCTATGTCTTGATTAAAAGGCGGGATCCCTTCGAGGTCAAAGACTTCAAGGGATGCATCATCAGGGAGCGTCTCAACCGCTGCGGCTAAGATGGCCTTGTTGTAAGATTGCTTTCTTAAACTGCCCGCGAATCCAAGGATATGTACTTTTTGATTCATTAACCTATTCCTCCTTTTTCATTAAAGAGATTCTTTGAGAAAAACTTAATCATCCGTCCCCAAAATCGCAATGTCGTTAGTTTTTGCACAATATTCTCGCCATAACGCCGGAAAATAAACTTCCCTTCAGACAAAATACTGCGTTTCCTCGCGAAAAATACGGATTTTACCTTATTTATTCCTTACCAGATTCTTTAGTATTTATATTAAAAATCATCGAGCACTTCTTATGAGCCCTCCCGAAGAAAGGAGAAAATTATGGGCAAATTTGCTCCTCATGCCAAGGAAAATATGACCGAGGACAAAGACCAGAAGATTAGAGAGCTCATCATGACCCTCTCTAGCGACAACGATTCAATCCGTAAGGAAGCTCGCCAGTCTCTTGTGGCTATCGGGAGCCCCGCAGTGCCCGCGTTAATCGAGGCCCTAAAACAAAAGGACGATCATGTGAGGCGTGAGGCAGTGAAGGCCCTCTGTGAGATTGATGATCCAGAGCTGGCTCCTGCGCTGATAAAAACTTTGGAAGATGAAGAATTTGACATTCGCTGGCTGGCAGCTGAGGGAATCATTGGATTGGGTATGAATGGGTTGAAACCTCTGCTTCAGGCGTTAATAGACCATGGGGACTCACCGTTGCTCTTGGAAGGGGCACACCATGTGATCCATTATATGGCAAAGGGTGGGCTGAGAAAATATTTGGGCCCAGTATTAAGTTCATTGGAGGGCATAGGGGCTGCGGTAAAAGCACCCAACGCGGCCTTTCACGCCCTGGAAATGCTGAAAGAGGCAAAGATCATATAATACTTCGCGCCAAACGCTTCCGTTAACCAAAACTCACTCCTATGTCGACAACATTGATGGCATAGCGAAGATCTTTTAGGGGTAACCCATCAATGCCTTCAAAGATAGTACAATGGATTAATGCCCGCTGGCCCCTTAACGCAGTCATTCGTTGGAGCCTTGAAGAAGAGATGCCAGGGGGGGCTAGTTATGCTTATGTCTTTGGGAGCTGCGTTCTGTTGATCTTTCTCCTGCAGGTCATCACAGGTCTGTGGCAACTCCTTTACTTCGTTCCCACGATTGACCGTGGTTACAGCAGCCTTAATTATCTTCGTACAGAGATACCGTTCGGATGGCTGATTCATGGGCTGCACTACTGGGGTGCCAGTGCCATGATCATTCTCGTAGGATTACATATCTCACAGGTCTACATCTGGGGGGCCTACAAAAACCCTCGTCAGTTGACGTGGTTGATCGGTGTGGGCAACCTGCTTCTCACCTTAGGCCTGGGATTCACCGGGCCGGTCTTACCCTGGGATGAGAGAGGTTTTTGGGAAGCGGAGGTGGCCGTTAGCTCGGCGGGAACGACACCGATCCTCGGGACTTTGGCAAGAAATCTTTTACAGGGTGGCTCCGTTCTCGGCCAGCTGACTCTTTCCCGTTTCTTCTTCCTCCATGTCGCAATTCTACCGGGGATACTGATCCTATTCGTCATTCTCCATCTGGTTGCCTTCCGGAAGTTCGGCATTTCTGGCCCCTGGGATGAAGCCAAACGAAAACGGTCAGGGTTCTTCTGGCCTGATCAAGTCTTCAAAGATGGAGCCGTGGTCACATTCATTTTTGTCATTCTGGTGGGGCTATCTGCTTACCGGCGGCCCCCGTTCCCCGGTCCGTTGGACATCATGCAGACCTTCTATGTTCCGAAGCCCGAATGGTACTTCCTCTTCTTTTACCAAACCCTGAAGGCCTTTCAAGGGGTACTCGAACCTATCGGCACAATAGGGATTCCGGTTATTGTCACTCTACTCTTCCTATTCCTCCCTTTCTATGATCCAAGTCCTGAGCGGAATCCGGGCCGTCGTCCGGTCGCAATGATCTGTTTCTTCATTTTCATTGCCTGGGTGATCACAATGGCGATTATCGGATATTACAGTCACCCCGGGGTTGCATCGGGAGTCACATCGAAGGTTAGCACAGCGAGTTTACAACCCTCGAAGGTATCACCGGGAAATCCCCCTGCCCAAGTTTCAGCGAGTGTAAAGCAAGGCGAGCAGCTCTTCAACTCCCTCGGGTGCATAGGGTGTCACACGATTAAGGGCAGAGGAGGCGTCGTAGGGCCCGCATTAAATCCCCAATTGCTGCAAGGCAAAACCCGCCAGTGGCTCATTACCCAGATTCGAAACCCAAGATCCCACAATCCCAGTACGATCATGCCTGCTTTCAATTCCGCCACAGACCAGCAAGTCAATGAAGTCGTCGATTTTTTATTAAGTGTAGTTCATGGAAAACCGGTGATTCGAGGACCAGTAGCCAAAGCACCTCCAACAGCTAAGGTTCTTGTGCCACCCGCAGCCCCACCAACTTCAGGAGTGACCGGCCCTCATGGTCCTCCTGAGGCAGCCTCCTTCATCATTGGAAATGTTGAGCTTGGAGCCACTATCTTCCATCAGGACTGCGAAGCCTGCCATGGTCCCCAGGGCAAGGACAAAGTTCCAAATCCTGGCTCAACCGGCGGAACTGTTCCATCCCTCAACCCTGTTGATCCATTCTTATTCAACAAAAATGCGCAGACTTTCATTAATAGCATCGATCCATATATTCAGCATGGTTCAATACCAGACGGGCCAAACCCGGCACTGCGCATGCTTCCTTTCGGAGACAGCGAATCACTTACCCAACAGATGATCGCCAATGTGGAAGCCTATGTCTTGCGTTCGAACGGCGTAGAGCGGGCGCAACCCGTTCATCCCGGACTCGAACCGCACTTCTTTTTCTGGCTGATGGTCATCGTGTTCGGTTTGGTATTGGGTGGCTTCTGGGTTTGGAAGGACAGAAGATGACAGCCTTGGTAGACAGGTACGCTCGTGCTTCAAGAAGACGAAAAGGTCGTAGACATCCTGATGACCCGAAGTATGGGGACGGAGGAGTTTGGCCGTGAAAGATAATCTCTTTTTTGCCGAGCCGGCGACCTCCCGACGAGGGTTTTTGAAGCGGATGGTCGGCGTCTTAAGTGCCCTCGTAGCCGCCGCCATGACCGTTCCGCTCGTTGGCGCCATCATCGGGCCTTCCTTTCGTTTGAAAAAGGCGCGCTGGGTCAAAGTGGGTGACATCAGTTCACTCCCTCTTGAGCAGCCGACCAATATGAAATTTCCTTACAAGACAGAAGATGCCTATCTACGAGAAACGGTGACTCACGATATCTGGGTCACCAAGCATTCTTCGTCTGAAGTCACCGTGTTCTCTCCAATCTGTCCTCATCTGGGATGCCATTACGCTTGGCATCCTGAGACTCATGAATTTGCGTGCCCCTGTCATGGGAGCATCTATTCGGTCACGGGGAAGGTGCTCGGTGGTCCTGCTCCTCGTCCCCTCGACACATTGCCCTGGAAAATGGAAAAAGAAACACTTTCTGTTGAATGGGAGACATTTAAAGTTGGAATCCTCCAGAAGATCCGAACGTAGTGGATTGTTCTTTGTCTTCATTCTCTTTCCTTCAATCCAGCCTGGCATAGGCCTGAATGTAAGAGCGGTTTCGGCGAAAGATAAAGGGTGAGGCCTTAATCCATGATCCCTCTAAAGGATACCATTCCACGCATAGGATTTTCGTTCATCACGTGGATGCTTATCCTCTTGAACGGGATTGTCTTCCTGTTCGAAATCTCCATCCCCAAAGATCTCTTGCAGCAATTGTTCTATCTCTTCGGTCTCGTCCCGGCAAGGTATACGTATCCAAGCTGGGCACTGATCCACGGTCTTTCTCCGGGTAATTATTTACCCTTCTTAACAAACATGTTCTTGCATGCCGGGTGGCTCCACATCATTGGCAATATGTGGTTTCTCCACCTCTTCGGAAGCACGGTGGAGGATCGCATGGGCCATCTGAGATTTCTCTTCTTTTATCTCCTTTCGGGACTCGCCGCAAATTTAATTTTTTTTGTGGTGGATCCGTATTCCAAGATTCCTGAGTTCGGGGCATCCGGGGCCATCGCAGGGATCATGGGCGCTTATATCGTGATGTTCCCGAAGGCCCAAATCCTAACACTCATTCCCATTCTGTTTATCCCTTTTTTGGTACACTTGCCCGCCTTCCTCTATTTGGGTTTTTGGTTTCTCATTCAAGTTTTCTCCGGTACGCTTTCCTTTGCCTCCCATGGGACAGGAGGCGGGGTGGCATGGTGGGCACATATTGGCGGGTTTGCCACGGGGATGGTGCTTCTACCCTTCTTCAGAAATAGAAAGCTTTCCTATCGTAAGCCTTTTGCGGATGAAGCCTATCATTACGTTCATCGTTAGCCGAGAGGATTTTAAAAGGAGGACACAATGAAATTTGACATCTCCACGATATTCTGGCTGTTCTTCATCATTGCAGCACTTCAGCCTCTCTTGAAGAAGAGATTCCTTGTGGCGATGAGACAGAAGCTGATCGCCTCTTTTGAGAAGACGAGGGGTTCAAGGGTGATTGTTCTCATACACAGACAGGAGACCATGAGCCTCTTAGGTTTTCCTTTATTCCGGTACATCGATATTGATGACTCCGAGGAGGTCATCCGTGCGATTCACATGACAGACCCTGATATGCCACTCGACCTTGTCCTTCACACCCCCGGAGGTCTGGTGCTTGCCGCTTACCAGATCGCCCATGCCATCAGATTGCACGAAGGGAGGGTCACCGTTTTCGTCCCCCATTATGCCATGTCGGGAGGAACATTGATTGCCCTAGCAGCGGATGAGATCGTCATGGAGGAACATGCTGTCCTGGGTCCGGTCGATCCACAGCTGGGCGAGTATCCTGCGGCATCCCTTGTGAAGCTGGCTGAAAGCAAGCCAATATCGGACATTGATGATAAATCATGGCTTCTTGCAGATGTTGGCAGAAAGGCCATCGAGCAGATCAGGGCTCAGGTCAAATCCCTTCTCGACGGGAAATATGCACCCGAGAAGGCGGAAGAGCTGGCCCGGATTCTTACAGAAGGCAGATGGACCCACGATTATCCGATCACCTTTGAGGAAGCCGTCAATCTCGGCCTCCATGTCACAAAGGGCATTCCTCCTGAATTGTATCAACTGATGAGCCTTTATCCCCAACCGATCAAGCACCAGCCGTCGGTTGAATATCTCCCCATCCCAAGATTTAAGGGGCCCGCGCATAAACCTTAGGAAGGAATGAAATGCCATTTCACGTCCTTTTTTTGGTCTCTATCGTTGCCGGGTTTGTCGGTGCCATGAGCGGAATGGGCGGGGGCGTGATACTGATTCCCGTGCTCACATTCTTTGGAATGGACATCAAACATGCCATCGCTGTGAGCATCGTCTCTGTCATCGCCACATCGAGTGGCTCCGCTTCAGCCTATGTGAGGGACCGCCTTACGAACCTTAAAGTTGGCATGTTTCTCGAAATGTTTACGATCGTGGGAGCCCTTGCAGGGGCTGCCATTACACTAGTTTCTGGAAGGAAGTTTCTCTTTATCCTTTTTGGTATCGTCCTCTTGTCTTCATGGATCGTCCTGTTTCGACAGAGAAACGAGGGCTGGCGACCAGCCGCTCACCAAGATGCCTTCTCCCGCTGGCTTGAGTTGGAGGGCAGTTATGATGACCGGTCGGTCCGGCAAGTGATCGTGTATCACGGAGCACGGGCCTATCTCGGTGGTCCCTTGATGTTTGGCGCAGGCCTAATTGCCGGGCTCTTGGGAATTGGGGCGGGAGCCCTTAAGGTATTGATCCACGACCTTGTGATGGGACTGCCACCGAAGGTATCCACCACCACCAGTAATTTAATCATCGGTGTGACAGCCCTGGCTGGAACCAGTGTCTACCTCTCAGCAGGAATGATCGATCCGGGACTGGCCGCGCCGGTCATTCTCGGTGTGGTCTTTGGTGCTTTCATGGGCACCCGCCTGCTCGTCCGTCTGACCAATCAGACGGTACGCAGTATATTTTTAGGTGTGTTGCTGGTTTTGGGACTCGAGATGATCTTCCGGGGTATCTGGGGAGTGTAAGGGTGACATTGCAGGGATCAACCGGCCATCCTGAAAAGGGAGAGGGTAATGACCGTTTCGATATGGAAAGCCTGGTCGGGTATGTCCTCTTGACAGGCGTCCTGCTGAGTGTGGCTTTGCTCGCGGTTGCTTTTATCTGGCGTTGGGCGAGGGGGGGGAATCTTCGATTCGAACATTCGCTCGTAGGAATGAATTTCTTCGAGTTCATCTCATCTACCCTTCGGCAGACGGCTTCCCGGGCTTTCCGTCCCCGTCTCTTCCTCAACATGGGAATCGCCGTTTTGATGTTAACACCTTTTGTGCGGGTTCTGGCTTCAGTCTTTTATTTCGCCTTCGTGGAACATAACTGGAAGTATACCCTCTTCACCAGCTTCGTCCTAAGCGTGCTCACTTATAGTCTCTTCCTCCGATGACCCATTCGTATACAGGCTGCTCTTGATCGCATATCGCACCGGTCTGCGGCGCTTCCGGGTACAGAGAAATCCGTCTTTAAAATACTGTCCTCCGGCCAACAAAATACAACATTGGCCTTATTCACCTCGAGCGAACTATCTGTTTTAATAGAGGTCGAATGACGGGTTTCAAAGGGGGAGGGAGAATGGAAAAATCTTTTTTCCAGGGAAACGGGCCTTTTTTTATCTTTGGCGTTCTCCTCATTGCTATTCTTCCGGGATGCCTGCCAATTTCAAAACAACTGAGAGCTGAAGCGGATAAGACGCTCACCTTCCCGCAGGTTTTTCAAAATCCCGACGCCTATAAAGGTAAAATCGTCATCTGGGGCGGAGAGGTCGTTGAAGCCATTAATCAGAAAGACGGAACAACCCTTATTGTCGTCTTGCAGCGTCCTCTTGACTGGACGGAAGAGCCCACGTTCAAACGATCCGAAGGAAGATTCATTATCCTTGTAGAAGGATATGTAGACCCGTATGTTTTCAGAAGAAGAAGGAGAATTACCGTCGCGGGTGAAATCCAGGGAAGGAAAGTCATGCGCCTTGGCGAATTGGAATATCCCTACCCTCTTCTTCTGAGCAAGCAGGTTTACCTCTGGGGAGAGTATTACTACTACCCGTACCCGTATCCTTATTACCCATGGGGGTATTATGGATACTATGGGCCGTGGTGGCGTTATCCTTACTGGTAGTAATTCCCTCTCTTCTTCGTCACGGGTGCTTTCGCTTATAAGAAGGGTTGGATGACATGAATATTGTAATAACATTTTCTAATGATTTTTTTCCCCACCACGGGTATGGCATGGATCCCGGGATGTGGGGATGGGGATATCTTATGGGATGGTTTTTTCCCATCATCATGGCTGCTTTCTGGATCGCTGTGATTTTCGCGATCATTTTCTTAATCCGGTGGCTTGCGACTCTTGGGCACCGCACAAATCGCGTAGTCAGGCAGCAGGATTCAGCCATGGAAATTCTCAGGATGAGATATGCAAAAGGCGAGATCAACAAAGAGGAGTTCGAAGCGAAGAAGAAAGATCTGGGGCATTCCTAATGTTCGAGAGGGAGGAATATGATCCTATTTCGTTTCCTCGCGCCCTGGGTCATTTTTCTGTATTTCATTTCGTCAACCACTCCTTCCTGGGCTCAAGAAAATTTATCAGCCATTGTCAAGCGAATTGAGCCATCGACCATCGTCGCTCTCGCTTATGACAAAGAAGGACGAGCCATCAATCAGGGAAGAGGGTTTTTCGTCAGCAAAAATGGCGAGCTCATCACCCATCGCGGCATCCTTGAAGGAGCAGACCACGCGGACGTGAGGACGAGTGATGGAATGTCATATCCAGTGAGAAAGGTTCTTGCTGAAGACAGAGTGGTAAATCTCATCAGGATCGGGGTGGAGATACCCCAAGGTCAGGTGACGCCTCTTTTGCTCAGTGTCTCCCCTCCTCAACTCGGTGAACGAATCGCTGTGATTGGTAGTTCCGCAGGGCCAGAAAAATCCTCTTCCTATGGCATGGTCTCAGCCGTTCAGGAGATTCCCGCCCTCGGCAGAATTATTCGGGTGACCGCGCCCATCTCTTCGAGTCTTAATGGTTGTCCTGTGGTCAATATGAAGGGAGAGGTGATCGGGATTGTCACATCTTGGAGGGTTGAAGGAAAGAACTTCATTTTCGTTATTCCCAGTGAGAGGGTCGTACGGCTTAAGGTTAGCAAAGAGATAAGCCTTGCTGAATGGGAGGGGAGAAAAGAAGAAACTGCCGAGGGTCTCTATGCGAAGGGGCTTCCTCTCCTTTGGAAAGAAGACTATGACAAGGCCCTCTCTTATTTTGAGGAGGCGGTTAAGAAAGACTCTCTTTATGCGAATGCCTATTTCCTAATCGGATATTGCAATGCCCAACTGGGACGCTACCCAGATGCTTTCGATGCTTACAAAAAGGCCATTCAGATCCGACCCGATTTTGTTCTTGCTCATTTTTTTCTTGGTTTGATTTATTCGGAGGCCAGGGATAGAAACCATGCTTTAGAAGAGTATAAGATTCTTAGAGATCTCGACAGAAATTATGCCGACGACCTCCTTAACATGATTCGTTGAACAGATAGAGCGGGTTCAAGATGAGAAAAATATGGATCGTATTAAGCCTTACGATTATCCTCTTACCAGCTTTCGTCTCGGCGGACTGCGCGGATCTCGGAAGGTTCACCAGTTGGTATCTCGAAACTTCGCATACCATCATTTTCTACGCAGGAGCGATACCCCTGGCTCGTGTCGAAGTACCATTCTGTGAGGTTACGCCATTATCGACGATTCGCCTCATCAATAGTTATGTGTGTGACTCGGATGAGATTATGGTAGACGGCGTCGCCTGCCGTATCATCACAGTGAAGGTATTGCATTAGAAGGGAATCCTTGTCATTCCGTGGTGCCCTTGGTGGGAATATACTCAAGTCGCAAGAAGACAAGATAATATCTAATCTCTCTCGGAGGTAAACAAGTATGCTATCAAAAATACCAATCGATATTGAAAGAATACGAAAAGAAAACCTGGACAGAGAAATATTGAGAGCCGCCATCATTGCCGAACTGGATGCCATCAATCTCTATGAGCAAATGGCGGACATGACCCAAAACAAAAACATCAGGAAATTACTCCTGGATGTGGCGAGAGAGGAAAAAACACACGTGGGAGAGTTTCAAACCCTCCTTTTAAGGGAAGACCACCAGCAGCAGGATGAGTTGGAAAAAGGGAAAAAGGAAGCCAAGCAGTTATTGAATAAGCGCTAAACACCCCCTCTTACCGCTTGCATCTTAGATTGTCGTTTCCCTTTATCAAAACGAACTTGGGTTAGTAAAAATTACTGGCTTCACCTGGATGATCTCAGTCTGTCATAGAATTCCTGCTGTTTTGAACTTATCTTTACCTTCTTTGGTTTTTCTGCTCTGCGCTGTGCCATGGTTTATTACCTCCAAATTTTCTTTACTTAAAAGATAATCATGCCTTAGCAATATGACAAGGACAGGTGAGGTCTCAGGACGGTCCGGGTATCAACATACAGCAAAGCTTACCCAAACCTACAGCATTCCCGCACGAAAAATACGGGATTTACCTTATTTATTTCTCTGCGTTTTCGTAAGAATATACTCATGTATTGTTCTATCAAATCAAATCGAAAGGAGAATGATTATGCTTAGCTCAAAACGTCGTAATCTTTTGTTTTTCGTTTTTCTTAGCTTTTTTCTATTATCTATAATCTCAATCAGCGTTCATTCGGTCCCTCTCCAGGCTGCGGAGAAGACCAAACCAGTCGATTTGAGCACCGCCATTATACAGGTGGCAAAGCAGAACCTCCCTGCAGTCGTCTACATCGAGGTGACCGAAAGCCAAGAAGTAACCAATCCCTTTTTGCCCTTTGAAAATGACCCCTTCTTTAGACGTTTCTTTGGCGTTCCCAAAATGCCCAGGAAGTTCAAACAAGAAATGAAGGGACTGGGGTCAGGAATGATCATTGACCCGCAGGGTCATATCCTCACCAACTACCACGTGGCCGGAGGCGCCACCAAAATGGAAGTCACTCTGGCCGATGGAAGCAAACATCCTGCGACACTGGTGGGAGGGGATCCGAAAACGGACTTGGCGGTCATACACATTTCAACAAAAGAACGCCTCCCCCATGTCACTTTTGGCGATTCGGACAAAGCGGAGGTGGGAGAGTGGGTGGTGGCTATCGGAGCTCCTCGTGCCCTGGAGAAATCTGTCACGCAAGGGATTATCAGCGCCAAACATCGTCGGGGAATTACCGACCCGAACAGCTATCAGGATTTTCTTCAGACCGATGCAGCGATTAATCCGGGAAATAGCGGCGGTCCCCTCTTGAACCTTTATGGCGAGGTGATCGGGGTCAACGCGGCGATTGCCACAGAATCAGGCGGTTTTGAAGGAATCGGCTTCACTATTCCCAGCAATATGGCTCAATATATTGCCAAGACCCTGATCGCCCATGGCAAGGTGGAACGGGGCTGGCTGGGTGTGACTATCCGGGATCTCACTCCCGAACTGGCTAAGAGTGTTCATGCAGAGAGTCTGAAGGGAGCTTTGATTGTCGATGTGGCCAAAGGAGGGCCCGCAGAGAAGGCAGGGATAAAGAAAAATGATGTGGTCATTGCTTACCGGGGAAAGGAGATCCCGGATTCCAGCACATTGCGAAATGATGTAGCAGAGACTGCCATCGGCACCGAGGCAAAAATTACGGTTCTGCGCAGCGGCAAAAAGGAGGAACTGACAGTTAGGATTGGAAGTCTGGAGGCTTCGACAAAGATCCTCGCTGCCGCGGTGAAGGATCGTTTAGGAGTGGAGGTAAGGTCTCCCAACTCGGGAGAGGTCAACAAATACGGCATAAGCCCTAATGAAGGAGTGGTGATCGTGTGGGAGGATCCAAAAGGTCCTTTGAAGGAGGCCGGTTTTGAGATAGGAGACATGATCCTTGCCATCAATAACCAGCCCATCGATAGCATGGAGAGTTTCGTGGATCTGGTGAGCCTCCTAAAGCCAAAAGATAAAATCGCAATCCTCGCTCTCGACCATAGGACTGGAAATACCGGCACCGTCCAAGTGGTGGTGCGATAAGGGCGCTGGGAAGGCGCAGATGCAAAGTGAGACAATCGTTCTGGCTCCCTGTCGTCTATTTCTTCTCTTTGTTTCACTGGGGTGTGCCCCGCTTCCTGCCTCTCCGTCCGACGGAAAAACTTCTATTCCCAAAAGGGGTTGACCCCACATGAATAAATCTTTTTGGAAGATAATTCTTATCTAATACAGGAGTAGACATGATTGCGATGATCGCATTATTTAGGGGTGCCTTCCAGCCCCCTGGTTCGGGTGAGATGGGTCCTCGGATGTGGGGTTGGGAATATCACATGGGGTTGTTTTCGATTCTCCTAATGGGTCTTTTTTGGATCGCTGTGATTGTGGCAATTCTTTTCTTAATCCGATGGCTGATTGTTTCGACAAGTCATAGGAATCGCGAGGCCAGGCCGGCGGATTCAGCCTTAGAAATCCTGAAAATAAGGTACGCAAAAGGTGAAATCAACAAGGAGGAGTTTGAAGAAAAAAAGAGAGATTTGGGATATCAGTAATACCTGTTAAGATCAGCGGGTTGACTCAATGGGATTGGGGTCTATCCGGATTCTATTTTCTCAAATAAGAAAGCGATTAAATCTCGTTTCTTAATGCCTTACCGCCGATGCGGTCGAGGGGGTGTTTGACTTTGAACCTACGGCCGTCGAAGAGATTGCAAAATCTATGGTTGCCTGCCTAATCGACGGCCCCACCAAGGTATTGCGCGAAAAAGGTCTCGGTAAGGATCGTGAGGACGTTCTGTTATAGGAGGGAATGTAGTGGACAAGAAGACAGAAAGGGGCCTTTACCGCAACACGATCAGCTATTTTGGGGGTTTGATCATCCTGGTCAGCCTTGTGCTGATCCTCCTTTTCCTCCTTTTGAGTTTTGCCCTCAGGGCCCCGAGCCCCTACGTTGGCATTTTCACGTATCTCATCTTCCCCGCGTTCTTAACGTGGGGGATCTTCATCTTCGCTTACGGGTTACTTCGGGAAGGTCGACGGCGTCGGCGTCTCGGAGCGCAGGAGGCATTGCCCTTTCCGACGCTAGACCTGAACAACCCCCGTCACCGAAAGAGATTTGCGGTCGTATTAACAGGTGGCTCTCTTCTTGGAATTCTGTTCGCCTTTGTCAATTACAATGCCTATCTTTTCACGGACTCCAACACGTTTTGTGGGAGATTGTGTCATAAGGTGATGAAGCCGGAATATACGGCTTACTTGAACGGTCCTCATGCCCGGGTCCCTTGCGTGGACTGCCATGTGGGAGCGGGGGTCTCTTGGTACGTGAAAGCCAAAATTTCCGGGGTTCCACAAGTCTTCGCTACGATTTTTCGCACCTATTCGAGGCCCATCTCGGTGCCTATTAAGAGCCTGCGCCCCGCAAGGGAAACGTGTGATGAATGTCACTGGCCAGAAAAGTTTTATGGGGCACAGTTGATCCAAAATCCCTATTTCCGCTACAACGAAAAAAATACCCCCGAGCAGATCAGCCTCTTGGCAAAAACCGGAGGCGGGACGCCTAATCTCGGTCAGAATGCCGGAATTCACTGGCACATGATTATTGGCGAAAAAGTCTACTTCAAAGCGACTGACCCCATGCATCAGTACATCCCATGGGTTAAAGTCGTTTCCGCTGACGGATCCATGATGGTTTACAGAGACCAAAGAGCAAAACTCACGGATGAGGAACTGGAAAAGCTACCGGCCAACCTCATGGACTGTATGGATTGCCACAACCGACCTTCTCACGTCTTCCTTCCACCCGAAACGGCCGTGGACAAGGCGATGGGAGGCGGGCTCATTTCACACAGACTGCCGTGGATCAAGAAGCTTGCCCTGGATGCATTAGTGAAAAATTACAAGGATGCCGATAAAGTCAAAGACGAGATGCGTCTGTTCATTGAAGGATACTATACCAAGTATTATCCCGATGTTCTCAAACATCAGAAAGCTGAGGTCACCCAGGCAGTCAACACGATTTTTTCCATTCACAGTCGTAACGTCTTTCCCACGATGAAGGTAAACTGGACAACTTACCCGAACGATATTGGCCACCGCAACTGGCCCGGGTGCTTCAGGTGCCATGACAACCACCATGTGAACCAGTCTGGAAAGGTGCTCACCAGTACGTGCTCGGTGTGCCACACGATGCCGCAGCGCGGACCTCTCCTTCCCCTCGGAGCCACTGCCTCAACGAGTTCAGAGCCCTGGCACCCATGGCCGCTTAAAGGGGCCCACGAAAGGATCCTCTGCAGTCTTTGCCACCGGGCAGGCTACCGGCCGCCACTAGACTGCATCTCCTGCCACAGAATTGATACCTCGGCTCCGATGATGAAGATGACCTGCAACACATGCCATCTTCTGGAGGCGGAAGTTGTGCCTATGGTCAATTGCAAATCTTGCCACCAGAGTCCCAAAGGGCTGCATAACAATAGTCAGCACGCGACACCCTCCTGCACCACTTGCCATCTGCCGCACACATGGAAGGTCATTGCCCGTAATACCTGTCTCACCTGCCACGAGGACAAGAAAGACCATAACGTCCCCACCTTCTGCGGGGAATGTCACCTTTTTGGTATGAAAGGAAAGGCCTCACCGAACCCCAAGGGGGGAGGCTAAAGAAGGAAGACAGCTAACGCGTAACCTGAATTTGCTGAATCGGTAAGCTAAAGGATAAGACCTGAAAAAATGCAAAAGAAAAAACTTATCAAAGAGTATTTAGAGCCCTTCGCGGTTGCGGTCCTGATTGCCCTTTTTATCAGAACGTTTGTGGTGCAGGCTTTTGAAATTCCGTCGAGTTCGATGGAACCCACGCTGCTGATAGGAGACTACTTATTGGTTAATAAATTTACGTACGGAATAAGAATTCCTTATACAAACAGCAAGTTCTTTCAATTCAAGAAACCTCAACGAGGGGATGTGATTGTATTCATCTTCCCGCTGGACCGTTCGAAGGACTTCATTAAAAGGGTCCTCGGAACAGAGGGGGAAAAAGTCGAGATCATTCATAATAAAATATATATCAATGACAGGTTGATCGATGATCCATGGGGACACTTTGTGACGAACGATTTTCCGAGAAGTTATCTCCAAAGGATGGAAAACTTCGGCCCAGTGGTTGTTCCGAAAGATTCCCTCTTCGTTTTAGGCGATAACCGCGATAACAGTGAAGACAGCCGTTTCTGGGGATTCCTCAATGTAAATGCTGTGTTGGGAAAGGCTCTGGTCATGTATTTTTCATGGGATCGGAATGCTGAAAGTCTATTCGGCAAGGTGAGGTGGTCCCGGATAGGCAAACTTATTCATTAGCAAACCTGCTCTCAACCACTCTTTCGTCTGTCCGCAAGTCATTCATTTTAGGGATCTTACGATGCGCTACGCAGGTGCTTCAGATGGAAACATTCTTCAACACTAATCCGAGGGGAACAAGAAATACAAAATAAGTCTGTTGGTTACGCTGATAAATCACTTGAGACCCATTCTTTGTCAATCATGAATTCCGAAATGAAGGCACCTAACGAGCTTCACATGGGTGACCCAAAAGGTTTAAGGCTGATCTTCCGAGCTCTCCACCATAGAAACTATCGCCTCTTCTTCGGTGGTCAAGGCATCTCTTTGATCGGCACATGGATGCAGCAGATTGCAATGAGCTGGCTGGTTTATCGCCTGACCAATTCAGCTTTCCTTCTTGGCGTCATCGGATTTTCAAGCCAAATTTGCAGTTTCTTTTTCTCTCCCTTCGCCGGTGTTATTTCTGACCGATGGAACCGCCACCGGATCCTGATTGCCACTCAATCCCTGGCAATGGTACAGGCCTTTATCTTAGCCGCTCTGACTCTCGCAGGCGTCGTCGCTGTCCGCCATCTTATCCTTCTTTCCTTTTTCCTCGGTTTTGTGAATGCCTTTGATATGCCCACTCGTCAGGCCTTCGTAGTGGAGATGGTAGAAAAGAGAGAGGATCTGGGGAATGCCATTGCTCTAAACTCATTCCTTTTTAATGGCGCAAGACTGGTGGGGCCTTCCGTCGCGGGCATACTCATTTCTCTCCTGGGAGAAGGGATGTGTTTTCTTCTCAATGGTATCAGTTTCCTTGCTGTCATCATCGCTCTCTTGGCTATGAAGATGACCTCTATCAAGCAAAATTCCGAGAAGATCCGGGTCTTGCAAGGCGTGAAAGAAGGATTCTCCTATGCCTTTGGTTTTCCGCCCACCCGGACAATTATCTTCTTCCTGGGGTGGATTAGTTTGGTGGGAACGGCGAATACAACCCTTATGCCTGTTTTTGCCAAAGACATCCTTCTCGGGGGTCCGCAGACCTACGGCTTTCTTATGGCCGCGATCGGTGTGGGCGCTATCATAGGGGCCATTTTCCTTGCCTCCAGAAGAAACGTGCTTGGACTGGGAAGAATCATCGTGATCGCTTCAGGTTTCTTTGGAATTGGACTTATCTCCTTTTCCTTTTCTCATGTCTTATGGCTCTCATTATTTTTCCTGTTGCTCGCTGGTATCGGCATGATGGTTCACATGGCATCGAGTAACACAATCCTCCAAACCGTGGTGGACGAGGATAAGAGGGGCCGGATGATGAGCCTTTATGTAATGGCATTTATGGGAATGGCCCCTTTTGGAAGCCTGGCCGGAGGCAGCCTGGCCCACAGAATTGGAGCATCCAACACCCTAATCATCGGGGGGGCATCATGCATTTTAGGTTCCTTCCTGTTCGCCAGAAAACTTCCGTTGATAAGGAAAATGGTTCGCCCCATTTACGTAAAAAAGGGCATCCTCTCAGAAAAATCGGGAAGGAAAATAGGAACCGACAATTGAAAAAGGCATGAAAAATTAAATGATGTGTTCCCCGGGAGAGTTTGGTATAATTCACATAACCCCGGAGACCAGCGCTTTATACAGCGCGAGGATCAAATATAATGTCTTTGCGGCCTTAAAATACGAAGTTTAACCCATTTGTTTCTTGCCATTTTTGAGTGATCTTTGTACCAAGGGCCATTGATGGAAGGAGTGCCGTAAAAAAATGGAGGTAGAGCGAATGAAAAGAACATTTTTCTTTCTGTCCTGGATGATTCTGATGCTCGTGCTGCCGGTATGGAGTCTGAACGCTGCTGAAAAAACCACGGAAAAAGACTGGAGAAGCGGCTTTGTTGGGGTGGCCAACAAAGTGAAGCCCTCTGTCGTTGCCATTCGGTCTGAGCGAACCGTGACGGTCGGACCGGGGTACGGAGAAGACTTCTTTAAAGGAACACCTTTTGAAGACTTTTTCAAACAGCACGGGGGACCTCCTGTGAAACGAAAGCAGATGGGCGAAGGCTCAGGCGTGATTGTGGACGGAAAAGGGTATATCCTTACGAACTATCATGTTGTCGCAGGAGCGGAAAAGATTACCATCCACCTTTTTGACGGCCGGGAGTTGAAGGGGACGGTTCGAGGGACGGATCCGAGAACAGACCTTGCGGTCGTCCATGTAGAGACAACCGATCTTCCTGTAGCCGTTATCGGCGATTCGGATAAGATACAGGTAGGGGAGTGGGCGATTGCCGTTGGCTCCCCTTTTGGACTTGAAGAGACTGTCACCGTGGGTGTGATTAGTGCAAAAGGCCGCTCGGGGCTTGGAACCGGGACTTACGAAGATTTCCTTCAAACCGATGCCTCGATCAATCCAGGGAACAGCGGAGGCCCTCTTGTGAACATTGATGGCGATGTGATCGGAATCAACGCTATGATCATCCAACCCGGTCAGGGCATCGGGTTTGCCATTCCCATCAACCTTGCTAAGACGATTATGCTGGAGCTGATTAAGACCGGGAAAGTCATTCGTCCGTGGGTGGGAATCGGTCTTCAGGATATCACCCCGGATCTTATGAAGTACTTCAATCTCAAGGAAAAGGAAGGGGCACTGATCAGCCAGGTATACAGCGGAAGCCCCGCAGAACAGGTCGGCCTCAAGGTAGGAGATGTCGTGATCGAAGTCGATGGTGTGAAGATCAAGAGTACCCAGGACGTGGTCCGGGAAGTGCTTAAGAAAAAGGTGGGCCAGAAGGTTAATTTTGTGGTCCTCCGGGAAGGAAAGCGAACCCAGGTTTCCGTGACCACTGCCCAGATGCCGGAAAAGATAGGAGAGAGAGGACCCGCTAAGCCGGCAAGAGAATGGTTTGGGCTTCGGGTTTCGAATGTCACTCCAGATATTGCCAAACAGCTGGGCCTCGCCAAGACAGAGGGCGTGGTCGTTACAGGAGTGGAACCCAATTCCGTTGCCCTGGGTGCAGGCTTAAAGGCGGGAGATATCATCTTGGAAGTGAACCGCCAGAAGATCCTGAACGAAAACGACTATCGCAGTGCCATGGACAAGGCAAAACCGGATCAAGGGGTCCTCTTCCTGATAGATCGGGAAGGCTCAACGTTCTTTGTCATGCTGACCGAAGAGAAATAAGAACGGAGGCCAAAATTGACACGTTATTTGCGAACCAGGACAATTTATCTTTCCCTAGTTCTCTTTCTCCTTTTTGCAACGATTTCAGAAGCGGGGCTGAAGGAAAATGTCTTTGAAACCCTTCTGCCCAACGGCCTGAAGGTGATCCTTCTTGAAAATCATAAAGCGCCCCTCGTCACTTTTCAGGTCTGGTACCGCGTCGGATCTCGAAACGAGGCGTGGGGAAAGACAGGCCTTTCCCATATGCTCGAACATATGATGTTCAAGGGAACCGAGAAGGTCGGCCCTGAGGAGTTTTCGAGAATCATTCAGGAAAACGGAGGAAATGATAACGCCTTCACCTCGCGTGACTATACGGCTTACTTTGAAAATATCAGCGCAGACCGAGTCCAGGTCTCAATTGATCTGGAATCGGATAGGATGCAGAATCTTCTTCTTCGGGAGCAGGACTTCCGGACCGAGCGAATGGTCGTCATGGAAGAACGGCGGCTCCGCACAGAGGATAACCCTCAGGCCAACCTCCAGGAGCATATGGAGGCCACTGCTTTTCTGACCTCGCCCTATCACTGGCCTACGATCGGATGGAAAGAAGATATCGAGCGGTTTACACTGGATGACCTAAAAGCCCACTACAGAACTTATTACAACTCTGTCAATGCGATCCTCATCGTTGTAGGAGATTTCAAGAGAGAAGAACTCCTTCCCAGGATCGAAAAGGCATTCGGTTCCATGCCAAAGGGGATCGCACCGAACCAGGAAAGAGATGTCGATCCAAAACAGACCGGCGAACGCAGGGTTTTTGTAAAGAAGGAGGCCCAGCTTCCCTATATCGTGATGGGATACCATGTTCCCAACCTTCGAGAGCCCGACAGCTACGTTCTTGAAGTGATCGCTACCCTTCTCTCGGCAGGTAAAAGCTCCCGGCTCTACCAGAGCCTCGTGCGGGAGAAGCGGCTTGTCCTGAGTGTGGACGCGGATCATTCTCTCCTTTCGCGAGACCCAAGCCTCTTCTATCTTTCGGCAGAACTTCTCCCGGGCAAAGAGGTGGCTGACGTGGAGAAGGCCTTAGATCAGGAGGTGGAGCGATTGAAAAAGGAATTAGTGGGAGCCCATGAACTAGAAAAGGCAAAGAATCAGATCGAAGCTTCTTTCATATTTAGCCAGGATTCCCTTTTCTACCAGGCCATGCTCGTCGCCCAGCACGAGATTGCCGTCACATGGAGGGCGATTGATGACTACCTTCCTTCCATTCGAAAAGTTTCGCCTGAAGAGATCCAACGGGTTGCAAAAAAATACCTGACGCCAGACAATCGAACGGTGGGCGTTCTTATCCCTCTTCCGCCCAAAGAAGGTAAACCTGTGCCAGAGGGACCTCCGACCAAAGAAAGAATGATTAGATAGGAACCTTTAGATTCGATCTCCCTGCTGGCCCCGGTCCCACACGATCAATAGACCGAGGGCCGAGCACGTGGGAATTCAAGGTTTCAGATTAAGGAAAGGAAGAAAATTATGCTTTTCGTCTTTAGATTTTTTATTCCGCAATCCGCATTCCCTGCCTGGCCGGCAGGCCCTGAACCATGCTGGTACAGGGCAGGCAGGCGCATTCTGAAATCTAAATCCCTCCTCTTAATTCTCATATTCTCACTGCTGTGGATGGGATTGTTAGGAACAAATCTTTATGCGATGCCTCCGGTTCAAAGGACCCTTCTTCCCAACGGACTCGTTCTTCTGGTCAGCGAGGAACACTCCCTGCCGTTTGTTACACTGCAACTGCTCATCGATTCTGGGTCCAGGAAAGACCCGCCTGGAGAAGAGGGCCTGGCATACCTCACCGCCAAAGGGCTTCTTCTGGGAACATCGGGGCACACTGTCAATCACATCAACGCGGAACTCGATTTTATGGGGGCTTCTCTTAACTCTTCCTCTGGAAGGGACTATGCTACACTTAGCCTTCGAATTTTGAAAAAGGATCTGGACAAGGGACTTGATCTCTTCATGGAGGTGCTGACCCAACCCACTTTTCCCGAGGACGAGATCCACAGGGAAGTTGAAAAGACGTCGGCAGCGATTCAGTCGGAAGAAGATCGGCCCGAAGAGGTTGCTGAAAAAGCATTTCTGAGGGCCCTTTTCCTCGGTAGCCCTTATGGTCATCCTGTTGAAGGTACAAAGGAGTCGGTTCAGAGGCTCAGGCGGGATGGGGTCGTCCGTTTTTATCGTTCCTATTACCGCCCCCATGGTGCCATTCTAACCATTGTAGGAGATATGACGGAAGGCGAGATAAGGTCAAGTCTTTTCCCCCGACTCGAAAAATGGACGACAGGGGAAGTCCCCAAACTGCCTTTCGCAACCACCTTTGAAGAAGGGCAAAAAACGGTGAAGATCGACCGGCCGATCACTCAAGCCAACGTCATCCTTGGCCATGCGGGCGTGAGCCGGGAGAATCCTGATTATTATGCCCTCACGGTCATGAACTATATTCTCGGAGGTGGCGGCTTTGCTTCTCGATTGACGGAGGAGATTAGAAACAAGAGGGGGCTTGCGTACTCCGTGGCAAGCTTTTTTGATCCAGGGAAATTTCCGGGTTCTTTCCAGATTGTCCTCCAGACGAAAAACGCCTCTGCCAATGAGGCTATCTCGCTTTCACTCCAACAAATGGACCGTATCCAAAAAGAACTCGTTTCAGAGAAAGAACTGGAGGGGGCAAAGAAATATCTCATCGGAAGTTTTCCGATGCGGCTTGATACTCAGGGAAAACTGGCTAATTTTCTCACCCAGGTGGAGTACTATAGGCTAGGTCTCGATTATCCTGAAAAGTACCCTTCCCTCATCCAATCCATCACGCGGGAAGAAATACTCCGTGTTGCAAAGAAATACCTTCACCCGAAAAAATATGTCCTCGTGATCGTCGCCAACCTGAAAGAAGCCGGCATGGAATAATTTGTTCCCTCTCTTACATTTCCCCCTCCGTGAACGAGCCGATCGTGTGCACAGACTTCTTGATAGACAGAAAGAACTGCGATAATATAAGAATTAGCGTTGCAGAATTTGAAGATAGACTGAAAGAGGTGCGGAAGGGAGGAAGGATGATAAAAGAAAAAGACCGTTTGAACGCCTTGGAGGTGGCCCTCAATAACGAGACAAGAGAACGAGAATTCTATCTCAGGAATGCGAAAAGAACGAAAAACGCTCTGGGCAGGAGAATGTTCCAGCAGATCGGGGACGACGAACTGGAACATTATGAGCGGCTGAAGCAGCTCCATCAAAAGTGGGTCAAACAGGAAAAGTGGCCTGAGACCGTCCCTCTCAAAGTGAGAGATACCATCGTGAAAGATATCCTGCTCGAATTCCTCAAGGAAGCAGATAAGACGGCCAAAGGAGATTCGGATGACTTGGAGGCGGTCCGAACGGCACTCGATTTCGAGGCCAAGGGGGCGAGGTTTTACGCCGAACTGCGCGATAGTGTTTCTAATCCTAAAGAAAAGCAATTCTTTGATCTACTGTCAAGAATGGAAAATGAGCACTACGTCTCCCTTAAGGACACGGAAGAATACTTCATTGATCCTGCCTCCTGGTACGTGAAGGTTGAGCACCATACGTTGGATGGAGAATAACCCGAAGAATATCCCGCTGCCTTGCCCTCTTCCTAATGCCTTCCTGCGGTGGACAGGGAAAGGGATTTAGGGCAGCAAAAACTTTCCGAAATGGCTTCAGAGCAAAATGCCTCTGTCTTCGAGCAAACTTATCGAGATTATCTAAAACAACTGCGCCAAGTCGATCTTCAAAAGATAGCGAACAGGATAGGAGTCGAAATAGAAGGAGACTCCATTCTGGTTCCTCTCTTCGGGCAACTTTACAGAATTTCCTCCACAGGAATTATGGATTCTTCCGGAAAAGAACCCATTCACTCTGTCAAGGTGGTCTTGTGCCAATACCTTCTTCATGCGCCGGCCGTAGGACCAGAGGAAAAGGATTGGGTTTCCTATAAAGATTTCAGGGACGCCTCTCCTTTTGTAGGAGGATTTCAAAATAACACAGAGAAGGCCATTGCAAAGAACTTCGCCGGAAGGCTTGAGACTCTCAGAAGAGCATGCCTCCGGCTGGGTGGCAGGGACCCCGGTTTAGGTTGGGGTTACCAGTTATCGATGAAATTCGATCTTCTCCCCCAAGTTCCCATCCTGCTTCTTTTCAATGATACAGATGAGGAATTTTCCGCCCAATGCCTCTTGCTCTTCGAACGTCGGGCAGAAAAATATTTGGACATGGAATCCATGGCCATTCTCGCCTGGCTGCTCACAGACTCTCTTAGTCAATCTGAGGGTGGAACGAGGACGACGGTCATGTAGGGTCTGAGCGGATCAGGAGGGTAAAAACCTGGACAATATCCAACTCACGATGCTGATCAGAATAGAGCCCAGGACCGCCCCCCAAAAACCGCTGACATGAAATCCCCTCACTAGCGCCGAAACCAACCAGAGCATCAGTCCGTTGACGACCAGCAAGAAAAGTCCCAGAGTCACCACCGTCAGGGGAAAGGTGAGCAAAACCAGGATAGGCCGGATGACCGCATTGACAACCCCGAGCAGAAAGGCAGCCACCAATGCTGCTAAGAAACCATCAACCCGGATCATCCTTGGAAAAAGATAAGAGATGATCAGAATGGCTACCATATTAACGATTAAGCGAACAATGAAAAACATAGCTCCTCCTCTGGGAATGGATTTTCGCCTACCTCAGTATAGGGTACACCGAGGAGAAGATCAATCCTTTTCTTGCTTACGGAAACTCCATGTGATGGGATCATAGGGACTTCTTTAGGACATATGATTTCAAGAAAGAGGGCCGGTGAGGCTGAACTCCGGTATGGTTCGTTGTCATACGGCCAGACACAACCATCCTGGAGGTAGCCTCGTCGATCAACAGATCGAAACAGGCCTGTTTCGGGGGACCTTGGGCGAAAAATAGGGTATTTTTCTTAGTAAAATACGATCCTTACCGTATTCACTTTTCCTGGGCCTCTTATAAAATCATGTGCATGTTTTCGGAAGATCTACAGGGGGCCCAAATGAAATGTCCCCGCTGCCACGGTATCATGGTTTTTGAAAAATTTTATGGCACTCAAGAGCATTTCTTCGGTTGGAGATGCATCTACTGCGGAGAGGTTGTTGACCAGGTGATCCTTGAAAATCGAGCCTGGAAAAAATAATCCTCGCAGTATGCGTATTCTCGATTCAAAGGGATGAGGATGATGAAACTCTCATGCGAACAATGGTGCCATATTCAGGAAATGCTGGCCAACTTGAAATGTCCCAACTGTTTCAGTGCAAAGGTGAAACTTTGCAACGAAGAAAAAAAAGAGAATGCTCTTTGTACGGAATGTGATTGTCGATTTGAATTCAATCCAGAATTAGCTGCAAGGTGGGATTAAAAATCGTTCATCGATTTAAGAGAAGAAATAACTCGAATATTCTCTTCAAAAGCAAGGAATGTCATGCCCTCGATCGAGGGATATGAATGGTGAAACCTCCGATGCTAAGAATCGTCCACTTCAGCCATTCGTAACTGCGATGTAAGAATCTTAAATCTTGAATTCGAACCCGTTTCTTCTCTCTATTCTTTGGATAGGTCGTATATCGGTCCCCTTCTCTCACCCTTCACCACCCCCTCTTTGAAACGTTATCTTTCGGAAGGGCTTTCACGAGGCATCCCTTCGTTTCTTCATTTCCTTAGGCCGGAGCCATCTCTGGGATGAGAAAGGAAAAGAAACCTTCCTTGGTGTTCTCCCGTTCAATCTTCCCAAAGGCGCATTCCACGGCTGATTTGATTTCGCCCAAATCAACAGGCTTCATCGCCTGATAGAAAATTCCAGCTCCCCGGAGACGCTTCACCAATCCTATCGGTTCCTCCGACGAGATCACGATAATCTGAATCCTGGGGTTGATATGCTTCAACAAGGGAACAACATCGCATGCCTTCACCCCCTCGATCTCATCGTCGATGAGGATGACATGGATGTTTCCTTTTCGAATCCTCCGAATCATCTCACTCATCGCCCTGGCTGTTTCCACCTTATATCCAATTCCCTGGAAGAAGGTGCAGAGCGATCGGGTCCAAAGATCATCCTGATAGGCTATGAGTAACGTCTTCCATTTCATGGTCGTCTCCTCCGTATTCCACTTCTCCTATGCCGCACGGATAGGGACCTCAGACCTTCTTGTAGGAGAGACAGCGGCTCCGATAAAAGAGGAAATGAGGATGCCCGCCGGAATCAGTTGAGCCAGGACCACAATGATCCCGAAAGTAAAGAAGAACATAACTCCGATAAGTCCCATTCCCCTCACCCCTCCCTTGAAGGCAATCCCGAAAGAGAACAAGGTGATCGACATGATTAGGGCTAAGCTGAGGATCGCTAGAATTTTTTTCATGTTCTTAGACATGCTCATCATCTCCTTTATTTTGGCTTCCACTACTTCTTTACCGCTACGGGCTCAGCACCCGGAAGAACCACTTCCTCTTCCGCTTTCTTTTCTTTCTTCAACGCCGTGGTGGTTAACGTTCCAATGAAGCTGAAGAAGAGAATGGCCGCTGGAATCAATTGAAGAAGAACGACGATTGCTCCAGCAATGATGAAGATCCAGAGCATCGTCCCGCCTTCTTTCAGATTGATCGATCTTGCAAATGCTGGAGAAGCCATAAGCGTCATCAACCCGACCATTAACCCTGCCTTTAATCCTTTTTTTGTTTTTTCCATCTTTTATTCCTCCCTTCCTTGGCGTTCAACCTGAATAGTGCATTCGGCGTGCCAAAGAATAATTGTTTTCTTACCTTCTTGATATTATTTGATATTTTTATAAATTACGATCTATAAGGAAGGAGGCCTGAGGCCGAATTGAATATTTTATATATACATCTTGCTAAGAATACAGCTATGCCATTCTGTAATACATTGAAATAATTGATTTTAGGTCATTATAGGAATTTTATACGTTGAGCCCTGAGAAAATAAAAAAACCATACAGTTTGATACTTGAAGCTACCCTCTTCTCAATACTTCCATAATGCGGTCTCGGTAATCCTGACTATTCTTATCAGCAGGGACCACTTCGATCTCTGAAGGAGATGACGCTCCCAAACCAAGCTCCGCTGCCCTTGCAATCTGTTCTTGTTCAAATATCTTTGGTCTCATGATGCCTTCATTGCTTCCGAGAAGTTTCAAAATGGCCACTCCGACGGCGTCAATGGCAACCCGATCGGTAGAGGCAAGAAAGACCTCTCCCTTTGCAAGCTTTCCGGTCGCGGGGCCGCCATCCACAAAGGCATCGATCCCATCAAGGACGATAAGAACAGGTTTAAAAGGTTCGTTAATCTCTGCGATCATCTTTCGTTGATCGGGAGAACTGTGAAGCTCCTTCATATATTCGTATCCGTGACGAAACGTGGGAACGACTCCGACATGGAGCTTTAGCGATAGTGTGAAGATTCCTCCAAACTGATGGGCCTTCAGACAGCATGTGGAGATGAGGCATTCTGCGTTGAGGATGGGCCGTGCGACCCGAAACCCGTTCGGCCAGTGACTCTTTTTAGGTTTGAACAGCACCCAATCCTTTTCATCAAGATGATCAAAGTCGATCACCTTAACATTCAATTTATCCAGGACGGGCAGGATGCCTTTTTTCTCCATCACCTCACGAGTCAACGGGTAGCTTCTCTCTCCGAGGCTGATCGATTTCGCGCCCATTGCCCAGATCTCTTCCACCAATGCGACCAATGTATCATTGTCCGTTGAACCGGGCGTGATATCTGCGGTGTTGAAATTAGGTTTAATCAAGACATTCTTTCCTTTGACGGGGTTCATATTCAGTGTCTTCAAAGATGTCTTTACCCCGTTCTTTCTATTATCTGTCTTCACCAATGCAACATGGCTCTTTGTACTAGGCATCGCTATTCCTCCATTCATACCCGAAAATAAGGTTCCACCCGCCACTCCCGTATATTTTAAGAAATCCCTTCGGCTAATCCCCGTCATCCTTTTCGCTTCGGCCCTTCCCTCTCTCAAATATCATGGACCTTTCACATCCGTAAGTCACGATAGCTCCTCTCTTCCATGTTAGAGCTCCAATAAATGTGCGTTCTCTCTCAACCAGAGTCTATGTTTTCTGTAGTCCGGGAGAATCGACTCTAAGGTGGTCCAGAATTTCTTAGAGTGATTCTTTTCTCTGATATGGACCAGTTCATGAATCAGGACGTAATCGATGGTGGCCAAGGAGGCCATGATGATTCTCCAGCTGAAAGATAATCGATTATCTCGCGAGCAGGAGCCCCACCGGGATTTGGCGCCTGTTATTCTTATTCCTTTCGGGAACAAATGAACACTCCGGTTGTAATAATTAACTCTTTCGGCTATCTTTTCTTCAGCCTCTTTCTTATACCATTCGACAAAAAGATCCCTTGCCTCTTCGATACGATCCTTATTAAGGATGAAATTACCAAAAGATAATCTTAGCGGTGCTTCCTTATGATTGGACTCGTGAATTTCTAGCGGATACCACTCTCCTAAATATAAAAATTTCTCTCCAGGTAGATACATCTTCTTTGCTTCTTTTGCCTGCTTTTCTTTTTCTGATATTTTCTCGACAATCCACCACTGCTTTCCCCGGATGAATCTCTCAATCTCCCATTTCGGCGTATGAAAAGGAGCCATAATGACTATTTTCCCGTCTTCTTTGATTTGGAGGGAAACAGTCCTTCTCCTTTTCTTGCTTCTGATCAAATGGTAGCTAAGACCAATGGCCATCCCATTCCCATTATCGGAGGGTTAGAAAGAAAGGTTCCTGAGGTTGATGTGGCTCGGTACAAATTCTTTTTTGTAATCACTGGCCATCGCGACAATATTCTCCCTGTCTAAGGCAGAGGCTGCATCGCGAATCAGAACACCACTGGCAAAATTTGCAGTCAGGACAACGATGCTTCTTATCGTTTCTCTCTTTTAGACAACAGACAAGTCCGTAAGCGGTCACCTCAAACCGGACTCCGTCTTCATAGATAAACTTCTTTTTCGTTTCAACCACTTGCTAAATTTAGCACCTTTTTCACATTTAGTCCAAAAATGATAGGGCCTTCTTTTCCATTTACCTATTTTTTCAAAGCCCTCATGCAAGAAATAAAGGATTATTGCGAAACGCTAAGGGTGGCGATAAGAACAACTCCTCTCAAATCTCGGTCGTTTAAAGGGATCCTTATCTGCATTCCGTTTTTCACGTCGGAAGGAATAGTAATGTAAATTCTCTTTTGAATCTTTTCCCTTCCATGACCCCCGGAAGATCCGCAGATCAACCCTGTTACATAACCTGTTCCCCGGCATCGCCTACAATTAGCCAACAAAGGCAATTCTAAAGGGATCTTGCATCCCTTTCTTGCTTCTGAAGGATTCAGAATGATATCAACAAAGAGATCTGTATGGCTTGGTTCTCTTTCGCCGAAAAAGTTAGGCCATCTATCCATCCAAGAATCTTCAAATGTTGAGAAGAAATGGTCAACCTCATCGAACAAGCTTGATGGACGGGTCCTTAAAGGATGGGAATAGCCATAAGGACTGGGACGAGGAACTGATCTCTCTGATATGTCGAGGTCGTAAAGGGCTCTTTTTTCGGGATCAGAGAGGGTTTCGTAGGCTTCTTGAATTTCTCTAAATTTTTCTTCGTCTTCTGGTGAGACGTCAGGGTGATATTTTTTCGCAGCTTGCCGATAGGCCCTCTTGATTTTGACGGAATCTGCCTTCTGACTAACTCCAAGGATGCTGTACAGATCCTTCTTCCTGGCCACGAAGAGCACTCCTCCTTATCAAAGAGAGAATTGTGGGAGCAACCAGTAGGTCCTGGTTGCTCCCTTTCCATATTAGCCTGTGACGACCTTGATCTTCTGGGGTTTCGCTTTTTCAACTTTGGGCAGGACGAGTCGAAGGACGCCATTCTCCATTTTGGCTGATATCTTCCCCCGATCAATCACGTTCGAAAGGGTAAACTGCCTGAAATAATCGCCCCAGTTGAATTCCTTATATAAGGACATCTCTTTCTCTCCCTCGGGGGCATTTACCTTCCCTGTAATGATAAGTTGATTATCTTTCAAGTCAATATTCACACTCTTGCTTTCCACACCAGGCATATCGGCAAGCACAATGATTTCGTTAGCATTCTCAAGAATATCCACGGCAGGAATGAAAACCGGACCCGGTCTCGTCCCCTCCCCTGCTACTTTCTTAACCTCTTTCTTCTCTTTAAGTTCCATTTCTTGATCTTTCATCTCAGGCACCTCCCTTCCTTGTTATGTCGTCTTAACACTAATTTTCCGGGGTTTAGCCTCTTCGGCCCTCGGCAATGTCACGGTTAAAACTCCGTTTTTCACGCTAGCAGAGACTTTTCGCGGATCAACTCTTGCGGGGATAATTATCGCCCGAAAGAATTTCAAGGTCCTCTTGTCTCTTAGCATGCTATCTCGCCCTGGCAAAGACAGAAGGAATCCCTCTGATTACCGCAGATGAGGGCCTGTACAATGCAGTTAAAAAAGACCTGAAGTGGGTCAAGTGGATCGGAGAGGGTTAGGAAACAGGAAAATATGAACCTGTGCCGCGGCTGATTCATAAGGATCCATCCAGTTCATCGGCTACTGGTTTCCTGCATGATCGTCAGCGTTGGGCGCCTCTGCTACTCAACTCCGTATTGCCGCCGGTAGGAAAGGATATAGTTTCTTACATCTTTCTTTGTTTTGTAAATTCCAAAGTGGCCTTCACAGAGGATGTCGGCGTCAATGTCGAGCAATTTTTTCGTTGAGCGGCCGTAGTCTTCAAGGTTCGAGCCAAACTCCTTAAGCAAAGGACCATGAAGGTCTTGAGCAAA
>DASPPQ010000194.1:0-7388 GCA_035625415.1 Thermodesulfobacteriota bacterium | reverse complement strand
CGCAATAGCGAGATGAAAAACTCAAGGTTTGACTAAACAAAACAAGTGACAATTTTGAGAACTGAAGATACCTACTGAAAAATTCAAATTATGAGTTAATTTATCATCTCATTATAGATAATCTGATGAATGGCATAGAGGTTGCAGACTAAATATGAACCAAATCAAGACAAGTCGCGACCGAACAGGACGCTTAGGCTATTTTTTATCACATAACATTCTTAAACGTAAGGTATTTTATCGATAATCAAAGAAATCAGCAGGGGGTATGCATTGGACGTCTTTTCAGGAGATATCTCTCCTCGGGTTTTCAAACTAGTGGTCAGAAATGAACCAGGGGAAGTTACTCTTGACCAAAAGATGTTACGCGTCATAACCGAGTTGGATGGAAAGAAGAACGTCGGTATGATTGCTCGAAACGTAGGCATGGAACTAGCGGAAGTAAAAGAGATTATTTCAAGATTATTAAATCATAATATCATAGCGCTAGTCGACGAACCTATCCCGTCCCTGAAGGGCGACTTCTTTGCCTATCTTACAGATCAATTGTCCATGGCTACCGGTCCGATGGCTGCAGTATTAATTGAAGACGCAGTGGCAAGTTTGGGTTATGACCTATCCAGTTTTCCGAAACATCAGGTGCAAGATCTCGTTGAGCTTCTCGCCCGTAAGATTTTTAGGGAGGAAAAGAGGGGTATTTTTAAACTGAATTTATTCAAAAGAATTTCAAATGAGGAGGTTTAGCCATGGTTTTTTCCAAATCAAAAAGAAATATGGCCGTTGATAAGAGGCCCGTCTTATCCCTTGAAAAGAAGAAAGCGATTAAGGAAAAGGCGGTCTTAGAATCTGCATTAGCCCCAAAACTCAAATTCGGATTGACGGCAAAAGTGGTTACCCTGATGCTTATTGTCAGCTTGGTGCCGCTCCTTATTTTTGCCGGAATCACTATGAAACAAACCAATGATCGTTTACGAAATGATACAGAAAGACTGATGGCCCTAATGGGTTTAGACCTAGTGAGCAATGTCGACGAATGGATCGATAAGAATGTCAGGGTGCTAAGAGCCCTGGCCACGATGCCGGATATTGTTTCCATGATAAGGGAAAGGCAAGAGCCATTCCTGAAAGCGGTCGGCAAGGAATATCCCTGGATGTATCTTGTTTTTACTGTAGGACCCGATGGCATGAACGTCGCCCGACAAGACGACAAGCCCCTCTTAGATTACGCTGATAGAGATTATTACAAAGCGATTATGGGAGGAAAGGATATAGCCTGGCAGACGACGATTGGGAAGACCTCAAAGAAACCTGCCCTGATCATGGCCGTACCCATCAAGAGAGGCGATACGACCATCGGTGTCATGGCCATGGCTGCAACGATTGAGGATTTATCAAAACTCGTGGCCACATGGAAACAAGGGCAGACAGGGTTTGCCTTCTTGGTCGATGAGAAAGGGAGGGTAGTATCCCATCAAAATGAAGATTATGTAACTCAACAGACAAATTTAAGTGAATATCCATTAATCACCGCTTTCAAAAAGGGGCAAAAAGGCATGATCTATTTTAGTGATGATGGCACGCCGAGAGTAGGCTATGCAAAAGAGACAAAATACGGTTGGACTCTTGCTATGCAGCAAGATACAAAAGAAACATTTAAAGCCTTGAGGCAGACCGAAACGTTTACCTACCTTCTTCTCGGAATAACCGCTTTTGTGGTTATTGTTATTGCCTGGTTGTTAGGCAGGGCAATTGGCAAACCAATCAAGCAATTAACTCAGGTTGCTGAAAGGATCAGCGTCGGAGACATGGAAGTCGCAATCAATATAAAATCAAGAGATGAGATAGGTAACTTGGCTGAAGCGATTTCGCGTATGCAGGATAGTTTGCGCCTTGCCATCGAAAGGTTCCGGAAACGACAGTAAGGCGGAGCAAATTTTCCAAGGGAAAATCGCGGTAATCTTTCTGAAAGAAAAAACTTTTCTCAAGAATCTAAATACCATTCGTGGGACGAGGGAGAAGTGAATGATCCCGTAGAAAATCCAAACTTATTCCTAACCCTTCATCTCTCTAAAGAGTTTTGTTGGTCCCGCTTCCACTCCAAAGACGAAGACCCATTTCGGAATCTTCCATATTGTTCTTGATTTAACAAGAAATCGATTAGTTTGCCGCGAGATTCTCCGTGAGGGGCATAGCAAAACATTAAAAGTAAAGGGCGGGGGGACGGAGGCTGTCCCCCTTCTTCGTCGGCGGCAGAACCGCCGCAGGCCCTATGAGGTTAATTTTCATAGGACGAAAGGACTGGATACTCACTCTCTTGCCTGTGGCAACACCTATGATTTGGCCTTGGATAGGATGTGTAAAGAACGCATTTCTCGCCACATCAGATAAAAGAAAAATGGCAGGATTGAAACGTATCTCGTCAGGAACTTTTTTGGCTTTGTCATCAGTTACCAATAAGGAAAGCAACAATAGAAAATCGACCAACGTCACAAAAACCCTGCCTACCCATATCCTTAAACGAATGGGGGACAAGAACATCAGCCAAAGAAGCCCAAAGGGAAAGAGAATAGATAGATAATCTCTCGCCTCGACGAGCCTCAGGGTTTCGATCAACGAAATGCCCGAAAACGCCTCCTTCATGACAGAAGTGTCAAACCCTGTTTGAACATCAAAGAGCAGCAGGCCGTGAATCCCGTGGAGAAGAAGCAGAATCATTAATGCAAGATGCAAGGAGAGAAGTCCTGAAATTCTTAAGATCGGAAACATCTTACTTTCTTTGATGAAAGATCCGTCCGAGAAAGAAGCCAACAGAGAGAGAAACAGAGAAAGAGAAAGGCAAGATCACCGGGCAAATAAGCCAGGGTAAACCAAACCGGAGATTGTGTTGGGTTAAAGTCGAAGGGCCTAACGACGTGGGTAAATAAACCTACCGTCAGTTGAATCCGTTAAACGAACACAATGGCTAAAAAACAAATAAGAAAGGCAAAGGAGGATTCGCTGGAAGAGAAAATAGTTGTAAGTAACCCAGCGGATTTCGTCGAGAAAACTTTTGCTTTTGCTTTAACCATGGCGGACGTTTTGCGTGCTGAATTCTTAGCTTTATCGGGTGGATGGGGGATTTTTTAGAGACCCTTTCCGAAATCCCCAGGAGATGGTGAACAGTATAGTTCCAAAGATCAATCCCACTCTGAATACGCCACTTCCGAGGATATGGATTGAAATCCGGCATAAAATAATCTATCCTAATGCGATTCGTTTCGTCTTCCTTACGCTGGATATTTCATGAATGAAATCCACTCCCCGGAGATAAAGTACCGGTTTCGGGACTTTGCCGCCAATCTCTTATTGACGCTATCCAGCCGGGTATTGAGGCTACTTCCCCCCAGGGGATTGGTTCTGATGGGAAGGATGTTTGGAGCGGTGGCTTTCCATCTCATCAAGAAATACAGGGACAGAGTGCTCGGGAATCTCTCTTTAGCCTTCAAGAAAGAAAGAGACACCGAAGAGATTAAGAAGCTCGCCAAGGAGGTTTTTTTCAACTTCTCGTTGACACCTCTGGAAACGGTCTATGCCTATATCCGCCCTTTTGATCAATACGTACTCAAAATTGAGATCCAAGGAAAGGAACACCTCGAAAAGGCCCTAGCTCAGAAAAGGGGGGTCATCGGGCTTGGGGCTCATTTGGGACCTTTCACGCTCGTAGGCGCAAGGCTTTCTTTGGAGGGTTACCCGTTCAACCTCATCATCAATGAGGGAAAATTTCCAAAGCTATGGAAGAGGCTCGGCGACTATCAGCGCAGGCTGGGCCAGAATCTATTCCCTCCAAAACCGGCATCCGTCTCCGTCAAGAAATCTCTTAACGCCCTGCGCCGGAACGAAATCCTTTATCTCATCGCCGACGAACAGCAGATACAGGGAGGACTGCCTGTCCCGTTCTTCGGCCAAACAGCCTATACCCCACCCGGACCGGCTATCTTCTCCTTGAAGACAGGGGCTCCCATTCTGCCTATGTTCATCGTGAGGGAAGAGGGGATTCCGAGAACCTTGGTGATCGGGAGTCCCGTCGAAATAGAACGGACGTCAGACGAGAAAAAGGATACTGAACGGTTAACCGCTAAATTTACAAGGGTGATTGAGGACATCGTGAGAAAGTACCCCAGCCAATGGCCGTGGCTGAATCGGCGTTGGAAAGTGCCTTATCAAAAAGGTTCCCTTGACATGGGATAGCAGGAAGTATAATATTTTTTTTTGATGGAAAATATCATCCTAAAACGATTTAAAGAAAGCTCCGAAGTCAAAAGTCGTTTCCTCAGGGAAAATCTTCCCAAGCTTCTCGATGCGATCAAATTGGTTTCTCACACCTTCGAAGCAGGAAACAAGCTTCTTTTCTTCGGAAATGGAGGAAGCGCTGCCGACGCCCAGCACCTGGCTGCGGAATTCGTTAATCGCTATGTGATGGACCGTCCACCCCTGCCTGCGATTGCTCTCACCACAGATGCCTCCGTTCTGACCAGTGTTTCCAACGACTTTGCTTTCAATGAAATCTTTGCGAAACAGATCAGGGCGCTGGGTAAGGAAAGGGATGTCGCCATCGGCATCACGACGAGCGGAAACTCCCCGAATGTCGTCAAGGCTTTTGAGGTGGCTAAAGAGATGGGGATGAAGACGATTGCCCTCACCGGAAACGATGGCGGCATCATCGCAAAGATGGCTGATTTTCCTCTTATCGTTCCCTCCACCAGCACCCCCCGTATCCAGGAGGCCCACATTCTGATCGGACATATCCTGTGTGAAATGGTGGAACACTACCTCTTCTTTAAGGTGAACCCGTGAAACGAAGCTCTTTCAGGTTGCAGATTGGAAAATCCCTCCAAATCTCCCTTTCATGATGGGAGGACTTGGGGCTTCCCCCTAAAAAGGGGAGGTATCGGCGTCACTTATTTTATTCGAACGATGGAAATCAAGTTCGAGCGATATCATCTCCAATCGGACCTCCTTTCTCCTCTTGAGGGATTTGAGAAGGTCTCGGTCCCGACCGAGGTCCGGATCGATCCCTTGACAAGACGGCGAAGTCGCATCACCACCTGGGGCCTTCCCTCTCCGGGAAAATTCGGTTTCTCGAATATGGCCGAGGAATCGAAAGGATGCCTCTTCTGCCCAGAGAATATTTTTCAAAAGACCCCTCAGTTCATCAAAGAAATCGTCCCGGAAGGAAGGGTTTGCATCGGAAAGGCAGTCGGTTTTCCGAACCTCAACCCAGTCGGATCCTACGGAAGTGTAGTCGTCCTCTGTCGCGAGCATTTTCTCGGCCTTAACCAATTTACGCCCAAAATTTACGAAGAGGGTCTCTCGGTTGCTATCGAGATCATTCGAAGAACAACGGCGTTTGATCCGGATACCCGCTATTGGCAGATCAGTCAAAATTTCCTTCTCCCCGGAGGAAGCACCATCCTCCATCCCCATCTCCAAGTCATTGGGGATCCCATTCCGACGAATGAGATGGAGTGGTTATTGGATGCCAGTTCCTCCTATTACCAGAAAAACGGAACCTTTTACTGGAGCGATCTTATCCAGATCGAAAAGGAACTTGGAAAAAGGTATATCGCCTGTATCGAAAAAGTGCACTGGTATGTCTCTTTTGCCCCCATTGGATTCAACGAAGTGTGCGCAAGTGCGGAAGGACACGGATCCGTGGCTACGCTCGACAAGGAGGAGATTGCTTCTCTGGCCAGGGGGATCGTCTCCACCTTAAAATATTATGACGAGAAAGGCCTCAATAGCTTCAACTTTTCTATCTACTCCATCTCCGGCGAAGCCCATTACCAGCTTCTCACCCGAATCATCTCGCGCACCCCTTTCCAACTCTCTTATTTGAACGACTGGACTTCTTTCGAGGCCCTCCACTCTGAACTGACATCCAACATCATCCCCGAGGAACTCTGTCGTGAAATCCAGCCCTACTTCGCTTAAGAAAGTGGCCTCTATTGACATTGGGACCAACACGATTCTTCTTCTCATCGCAGAGGTAGAGGGAGAAAAGATAACCCCGCTTTTTGAAAAGGAGACTGTGGTCGGGTTGGGTAAGGGTGTCCAGAAAAATGGAATTCTCATGACGGAGGCCATGCATAGAGGTCTTCAAACGCTGTCTCAATATTTAGAACGATGCCAGGCAATGGAGGTCGGAAAAATCTTTGCCGTGGGGACGAGTGCGCTGAGGGAAGCCGCGAACTCTGAGGACTTCTTGAGGCTGGTTAAGAAAAAAATGAATCTCTCCATCGAGGTCATCTCGCCGGAAGAAGAGGCTCAATTCTCCTTCTTGGCTGTGGCAAAGGATCTCAGGGAGGTAAACGACACTATCCTTGTGGTCGATGTGGGAGGAGGAAGTACAGAGTTCATCCTGGGCAGAGGCAATCAGATCGGTCAGTGGATAAGCCTTCCACTCGGTTCGGTTCGTTTCACAGAACAGTTTCTCCACTCGAATCCAGTTCGAGAAGAAGAATGGGAAACAATGGAGAAAAAAATTCGAGAACTCCTCGTCAAGATCCCCCATTCGCAGGAACCATTCCTTACGGTCGCTGTGGGAGGAACGGCTACGACCTTGGCCTCGGTTGAACAGGGTTTGGAGGAATTCATCCCTAAAAAAATCCATCATTTCGTCTTAAGAAAAGAGGCCCTGAGAAACCAGCTTCTCGTTTACCGATCCAAAACGATCGACGGGAGAAGGAAAGTACCCGGTCTTCCCGGTGCCAGGGCAGATGTAATCCTGGCTGGAGGGGCGATTCTTTACCTGGCGATGGAGGAGTTGAACTGTCCTTCTGTCTTGATCAGTTCCCACGGGATAAGGCAAGGTCTCATCTATAACAAGCTTAGCCTTTCGAAACCAACTGCTTCAAGACAAGGATGACCAGGACCATGAACCTTCCCCGACCCGTATTCTTGGGACCGACGGGAACCTCCCCCTTGCAAAAGATAAGGTCTCCTTTCTTAAAGGGTCTCTCCTCATCCCCGATCACCAAAGTCCCCTCCCCTTCAACTCCATAGAGGATCACTTCCAAAGCGCCAGGATGAGGGTGAAGCGGCATGGTCTGACCCGGTTCAAAGCAGATAAGCACTGCTGCTCCTGCATCGCCGATATGGAGCTGCTTGGGTATGAAATTCTCGTTGGAGAACTCTGCTCTTTCGAAAAGATGAATAGGCTCCATCCGACCGCTCATTCCATTTCATTCAACTCTTTAATAATGACTTCTGGATCCATGTTGTGCATCATCGCCCCAAAAGAGATGGATTCCATCTTCATCCCGGGACAGGTGAAGCAGCCCTGCCCGAAATATTTTTCGATCACTTTGATCGCAGCGGGGTTCGCCTTCAAAATATCTCCAATGACCATA
>DASPPQ010000193.1:0-2612 GCA_035625415.1 Thermodesulfobacteriota bacterium | reverse complement strand
CGGTGACCATCTCGTTCAATTTACTTCCAAGGGTTGCACTCGGGGATGCTGTAAACACGATCGAGGTGGCGACGCAGGAGATGGGACTACCTGCAAGTATCCGTTCAAGTTTCTCGGGCACAGCCCAGGCCTTTCAAGCATCGCTGGCCAGCGAACCCCTTTTGATCCTGGCGGCCCTCGTGACGGTTTATATCGTGCTGGGGGTCCTCTACGAGAGCTACATCCACCCGATCACCATTCTGTCCACGCTCCCCTCGGCAGGTGTAGGAGCCGTGCTCGCACTCTTGATCAGTCGCACAGAGCTCTCTGTCATTGCCGTGATCGGCATCATTCTTTTGATCGGCATCGTGAAGAAAAACGGGATCATGATGGTCGACTTTGCATTGGAGGCTGAGCGTAAGGAGGGGAAAAGCCCTGTTGAAGCGATCTACCAGGCCAGTCTCTTGCGGTTTCGGCCAATTATGATGACGACGATGGCGGCGCTGCTTGGGGCGCTTCCTCTGGCGCTGAGTAGGGGGGTGGGCTCCGAGTTTCGCCGACCACTCGGCATTTCCATTGTCGGTGGCCTCACTTTCAGCCAGATGCTCACTCTCTATACGACGCCCGTAATTTATCTCTACCTTGATCGTTTCAGGCTTTGGCTCAAAGGCAAGTGGGGAGGGCGTGGAGAGCAGGGAGCGCCCAAAACGACTTCAGCAGGCGATAGATTGATGGCCCGTTGAAGATGACTCGTTCGTGTACCGGCGTGACATATTTACCGAGCGGACCCGAAACAGTAATCGGTGGTGAGCGAGAAAAGGGGATCAATGCTTCGCTTAAGGGTAGCTCTTCTTGCGTCGGCGAGGCCGCTCAGGCCCGCGCTTCTGAAGCTCGCAGGGTGCTTACGCTCCTTACAGCCTGTACGGTCGGGCCGAATTACATCAGGCCCGCGACCGAGATACCCTGGGCTTACAGGGAGATGGAGGGCTGGAGATAGAGCTTTTAGCCACTACGCCAGCTCTCTACTCTACTGAAAGCCTTAACATGGCTTTTTGCCGGCGGGATTTTGAAAAAAGAGGACTTCTTTCTGAAATCCGCATCTGGGCATTTTATCAATGTATTCATGACTTCGTATTCATGACTTCAATTGCTAATCATCGGTTTTGTCTTTATAAGAAATGCTGTTAAACCTTTCACAATGCTTGATTTTCTTAGGAAGAGTAAACAATTTTATATTGGGAGCAGGGACGGGAGGTGATGAATTAACCAGTCTATGTTTGCGAGGACAGATGTTTAGAACAATGCTCGTTGAAGGTAGCCCATTATTAAGAGAAATAGTTAAATATCACCTACAGGATCAATTTCCATCAATGGACATTATCGAAGCCGCAGATGGTACAGAAGCGTTTCAGAAGATCAATGGCCATCCTCCAAATCTAATCTTTATGGACATCGGCTTACCAGGCGAAAGCGGCCTTGAATTAACCAGGAGGATAAAAGCTGATTACCCTGGTGTTATCATTATTATTCTTACGAGTCATGGCTCATCCGAATATCGAGAGGCGGCGGACCGATCCGAGGCTGATTATTTCTTTTCCAAAGGGGCAATATCGAATAACGGGATTTTCACATTAGTCAAATCAATTTTATTAACAAAAGGGTTTCATGCGGACGGTTCAGAGAAGGGATAAATCACAATATCTATTCGTGAGTTATAATTAATTGAGGAGATGAGCGTGGTTGGTATCAAGCAAATGGCTAGACAAAAACAAATTTCTTGAAATCTTTCCTTTCTTCCGGAAAGGACCTCCAGAGATAGTTCATGATCTTTTGTCAGGCGGCCAGTACCAGGCCATTCCGGCTAAAACCATATTGCAATTAGAAGGAAGACCTTGCAATAATTCAGAATTTCAGCTTTCGGGCGTGAAAAAGAATTATAAGGTTAGTGAGCGCGGTCGAAAAATAACCCTTTATGAGGTGGGCCCAGGGGAAATTTGTGTCGTAAACATTGCGTGCAGTTTGTCAAATTCGGTATCTCCAACCAATGGAATTTCTTTGACTGATATTACCATGCTTTCCATCCCGGCAAAAGATTTCCGTGAATTGGTTGCCAAATATGAGGAAATGCGGACCTTCATTTTTGCCACCATTAACCAGAAGTTCGCCTCCATTATGGAGTTTACAAAAGAGATTGCTTTTAGGAACATGGATGAAAGGCTTTTCGACTACATCGTCGAAAAGTCCGAGGATGGGAAGTTGTTGACAACCCACCAAAGAATAGCTGACGATCTTGGAACGGCAAGGGAAGTTATTAGTCGATTGCTAAAGGATTTCGAAAAAAAAGGAATGATCCGTACTTCAAGAAATCTTATCGAACTGACCAACCCAGAACTGACCAACCTATAAATTCTCCTTTTGTTTTTTGTGATAAAGTCACACGTTGTTAGTACTAATATCACTGACACGTCTCGGAAAGATAATTAAAATTGAAGTAAAAAGATTGAAAAACGACGACTTGGCCAAGGGACATAAAAATCCGAGTTATCGTAATTTACATTGATATCCCAATCTTACATTATTGTTTTGCAGAGATACAGCAAATATAGGGGCATACTGAACGGGATATGAAAGAA
>DASPPQ010000192.1:0-4955 GCA_035625415.1 Thermodesulfobacteriota bacterium | reverse complement strand
CAAATCCTTCCCAGCCGGATTCTGAAAATAAGAGTTGACCCGGTGTCGGATGTTCCCCGCCTTTCCCACATAAAGAATAGCCCCCTTTTTATCCTTAAAAAGATAAACGCCGGGCGCGGCGGGCAGATGGTCGATTTTTTGGTCCAGTGTGTTCATCCTCACCTTAATTATCGCAAATAATCTCGGAAAAGCAACGCTCAAGGTAGCCAAGACTCTCCTCTCCTCGGGTTCGAGTTTATGTTTATTCTTGGGATGATGGGAAAGATTTTTCTACGTGAGCAGGAAGGGGCGCGTCTGGTTTTTGGAGTTGAAGTACTTTATACTCTTTCCACGTATGCCGAAGGCCCTTCTGATCCATGCAACGGAAAAGTTTTTAGTCGTGGCGGAGCAGCCTCTTTCTGTTTTTCCCGTTCTCGGCGTGATCACGGTTGCTTCCCTCTTCCCCGAGAATTGGGAAATAACGATCGTCGATGAAGCCATCGAGCAGATTGACCTCGCCCGGAAGGCCGATCTTGTCGGTATCTCGACGCTCACCCTCAACGCCTCTCGTGCTTATGATCTCGCAGACCATTTTCGTAATAAAGGTATGCCGGTTTTGATGGGGGGCATGCACCCTTCGGCCCTACCGGAACAATCTCTCCGGCATGCCGATGCCGTTGTCGTGGGTGAAGCGGAAGGGATATTCGATCGCGTTCTTTTAGATCTGGGAAAAGGCAGGATGAAGGGGATCTATAAGAGTGAGGAGCTTCCGGATATTACGAAAGTGCCGCACGCGCGGTTTGACCTCCTTCATCCCAAACACCGCCGCTTCATCCATTCTATCCAGGCCACGCGCGGTTGTCCTCATGACTGTGACTTCTGCTCCGTCACTCCCTTCTTCGGACACAGATACCGCCCGAGACCCGTGGAGGATGTCGTCCATGACCTCCGCGTTTCCCTCGAACAGGCTTCGTCAAGAACGGTCTTCTTTGTGGATGACAATATCGGCGGCAATCCCCGTTATGCCAAAGAGGTCTTTCGAGCGCTCATCCCTCTCAAGATAAAGTGGGGAAGTTTTGCTTCGGTTGCATTCACAAGGGATCGTGAATTGCTCGACCTCGCCGTACAATCTGGCTGCATCGAGCTCTTCATCGGTTTTGAATCTATCTCCCAGGAGAATCTGGACGCCTCGCACAAATCGTGGGTCCGGGTGGATCGGATGAAGGAGGATATCAAGATCTTCCACGACTCCGGTATCATTGTGGAAGGTGCTTTTATCTTCGGCCATGAAAACGATCGAAAAGATATCTTCCGGAGGACAGTGGACTTTGTCCAAACGGCCGGCATCCAGGTTCCTGTATTCGGTATCCTCACCCCCTACCCCGCTACTCGCGTCAGAACCAAACTAAGCAATGAAGGAAGGCTTTTACCCGAGTCCTCCGACTGGCGGCTTTACGACGGTTCCCATGTCCTCTTCAGGCCCGCCCATATGTCGCCCGAAGAGCTGGAGGAGGGATTCCTCTGGGCCAAGAAATATTGTTCGGCCCCACGCTCGATCTTCAGAAGGATGTTCCGAGCGCCGCGAACAAACTGGCTCACAGCGTTGGGACTTAATTTCTCGATGTACTTCGGCAGAATGAAACAGATCAGAGAGCGCTGGCCCCGCTCCAAAGGACGCCTCCTTCGGCCCGGGACCTGGTAGAACAAAAAAATTTCCCAGCGGGAGTAGCTTTTCTTACGCAAATTTTAAAGCCGTCTCCTCAAGGCGATGGATCTTGTCCCGGAGCTCCGCCGCCCGCTCAAACTCCAGATGACTCGCCGCCTCCTTCATTTGCTTTTTTAGCTTCTGGATCATTGAGGGAATTTCTTTAACAGGAACATATTCCTCCCGGACATCGGACACGGCAGGGATGGTAAGATAGTCCGCTTCGTAAACAGAAGCCATAATGTTTCGGATCGACTTCTTGACGGTCTGCGGGGTAATCCCATGAACTCTGTTGTACTCTTCCTGTATCTTTCTTCTCCGATTCGTCTCTAAAATCGCCTGATCCATCGATTGGGTCATCTTATCCGCATACAGGATGGCCTGGCCGTTCACATTTCGTGAAGCCCGGCCAAACGTCTGGATGAGAGATTTTTCAGAACGTAAAAAACCTTCCTTGTCCGCATCCAGGATGGCGACCAAGGAAACCTCTGGAAGATCGAGTCCCTCCCTCAGAAGATTGATCCCGATGAGGACATCGAACTTTCCCAGCCTGAGGTCTCTGATGATCTCCACCCGGTCGAGGGTATCGATATCGGAATGGAGGTATTTCACCCGAATCCCGAGATCGGCATAGTATTCGGTCAGGTCTTCGGCCATTCGTTTTGTGAGGGTGGTAACGAGGACCCGCTCTTTTCCCTTCACGCGCTTCTGTATTTCAGCGAACAGATCGTCCACCTGGTTCTTCGCCGGTTTGACATCGAGGCGTGGATCGCTCAAACCCGTCGGGCGGATGATCTGCTCCACAATCTTGCCGTGGCTCTTCCTCATCTCATATTCACTCGGCGTGGCTGAGACATACACGACCTGACGAACCCGTTCCTGAAACTCCTCGAACATGAGAGGCCGGTTGTCCAGCGCAGAGGGAAGACGAAACCCATATTCCACCAGCGTCTCTTTCCTGGATCGGTCTCCCCGGTACATCCCGATCAGTTGGGGAATGGTCACATGGCTTTCGTCGATGAATAATAGATAGTCCTTTGGGTAATAATCCAGAAGCGTGGGAGGAGGTTCTCCAGCGCTTCTTCCAGTGAGATGGCGGGAATAGTTTTCGATCCCCTGACAGTAACCAAGTTCTTTAAGCATCTCTAAATCAAACTTCGTTCTCTGCTCGAGCCTTTGTGCTTCCAGAAGTTGATTCTTGGATCTAAACCATTCCAGCCTTTCCTTTAATTCCTCCCGGATGCTCAGAATCGCTTTCTCCAATCGGTCTGGAGGAGTGACGTAGTGGCTTCCCGGATAGATGGGAACTTTGTCCAAACGTTCGATCACCCTTCCTTTGATAGGGTCGATTTCAGAGATGTCTTCAACTTGATCTCCAAAGAGCTCGACCCGAATCGCCCTGCTTTCCTCGTGGGCGGGAAAGACTTCAATCACATCCCCTCGAACCCGGAAGGTTCCACGGTGGAAATCGATATCGTTTCGCTCATACTGAATCTCCACCAATTTCGAAAGAATCTCCTCCCTGGAGATTTCCATTCCCTTCTCCAGATAGAGGAGCATTCCGTGGTAGGCCTCCGGTGATCCGAGGCCATAGATGCAGGAGACGCTGGCAACGATGATGACATCGTTTCTTTCGAGAAGGGAGCGGGTGGCGGAGTGGCGCATCTTATCGATCTCTTCGTTGATCTGAGTGTCCTTCTCGATATACGTATCGGTAGAGGGAATATAAGCTTCGGGTTGATAATAGTCGTAATAGCTGACGAAAAATTCGACCGCATTCTCCGGGAAGAGTTCTTTGAATTCGCCGTAAAGCTGGGCAGCCAAAGTCTTGTTGTGGGAGATAACCAGCGTGGGCTTCTGAACCCTCTCGATGACGTTGGCCATGGTGAAGGTTTTCCCGGAGCCGGTCACGCCCAAGAGAACCTGGTGCCGAGCGCCTTCCAGAACACCGTCGCTCAATGATTTAATGGCCTGAGGCTGATCACCTTTGGGCTGAAACTCAGAAACGAGCTTGAATTGATTCACGAGACCATTTTACAATAAAAAAGGAAGTGGGTGAAAGGGGGGAGCAAAAAGCGTGAAAGTCAGGATTTGGCCGGAAAGTGCCCCGCAAGCCACGTCCTTTAGGACGGGGTCAAGGGGAACAATATGATGAAACCCACCTTGCCGGAAAGCCTTGTCCTTTAGGGCGGGGAGCTTTACTATACAGACCCTGTCAAATGTGATGGTGAGTTCTTCCTTGTAATCCATGAGGACCCAATTTAGCAAAGCATGCTCGATTGCAAATGTAATCGATAGATGATTGCCATGCTCACACTTAGGTTTGATACGCCTTAAACCCTTCGACAGGCGCAGAAGGTGGCAAAATATCTGCACACTAATCCTTAAAATTTCATCCCACCTTTTTTCAGGCCAAAACGTTATAGTAAGGATAGAAGTATCCGAGTCTTACTGCCTTAATTCTTTTTAACCTTGACATTCCCAAAATAATAAGCTATAGCTTAATAAGATTATGGCACCCATCAGAAAACAAACTGACGATTTAACGGAGGCCGCAAGCTCAATATGGCGTAGCGTTGTTCGCCTGCTGAGACGAATGCGTCTGGAACGAGCAGATGAGGCGCTCAGTCTGTTCAAGCTCAGCATTCTGGGGATACTTTATCGAAAAGGCGCAGTGACTGCTACCGAACTTGCAACACGGGAGCGTGTCCGGCCTCAATCGCTGACGAGAGTTCTGGCTTCTCTTGAGAAGAAGGGTTTTGTTTTGCGACAACCGGATGAAGCGGACCGAAGGCGTCTTTTGATCACCCTCACACCGGAGGGCAAGAGAGCCTTGGGAGCAGACATTCGCAGAAAAGAGGCATGGCTTGCGAAAGAGATGGAGAGGATTTTGACACCCGATGAGCGTGGACTTCTTCTCCAGGCCTCCCGCCTGCTGGACCGTCTTACGGAGGAGCGTTAGTAAGTAGGTTCAAAAGCTCTGCTCGGCGGCACCCTATGTTGCCATGCCTTTAAGAGGACCTTATGGCGGGCAAGGGAAACCTTCGGTTTCGAAGGGGTCCCGGTTCGTCTTTTGTTTAGGAAGAAGGGGAAGGAAAAGTGAGATGGGAAGTCGAAAGATGAAATATCTGATAGCGATAGGGGGGATCATTATTATCTTGGCGGGAGGATTTCTTCTCTATCGGTTGATCGGCCAGAATGGATCGAACCGAAAATTTCGTTTGGTGAAGGTCGAGAGGGGAGCGGTGGACTTGATTGTGACGGCCACCGG
>DASPPQ010000191.1:0-9335 GCA_035625415.1 Thermodesulfobacteriota bacterium | reverse complement strand
CAATCACTGACACGATGATGATCGAAAAGATTATTGATCCGAGATAGTTTATCCCCAGCCGATTTAGAAAGAGCCACGTGGCAAATCCCACCAGGATATACAGCGCACCGTGTGCGAAATTGGCTAATCGGCTGACTCCGTATACCAGAGCAAAGCCACATGCAATCAAGGCCAAAATGACGCTATTGACGAACCCGAAAATAAAGATATTCATCCCGGCTCACTTCATCCAGGGCGGCAATTCCAAACTCTTAGTGGCTAACTTATCTGGAAAGACAATCACCCTCTTGCCGTCCATCCACTGGGCCCACATGTCTACCGCAGTCTCCTTGGGGTCACCGTTCTCAATAATCTGGTGATTTTTTGGGTCGAACTTGATTCTACCATAAGTCCCCATCATATCGGTCTTTTCCAAAGCAGGTATGATGAGGTCCGGTTCAAGGCTCTTCGCCCGCTCTATGGCATCCTTCAGGATGTAAGCCACCATATAACTCGTGGACGCCCATTCTGACCTGGGCTCCACTCCGTATTTTTTCTTATGGGCGGGGACAAACTTCTCGGTGAGGGGAATGGCCTTCGTTGCGACCGAGCCCGCCTTTGCGTAGAGAGCGATTGAATAGGCGACTTTGCCATCCGTAGCCTTCCAGGTGGGTTCGTCCTTAAGGGCGTGAATGTAGCCGATGGGCAGCGCCGGCACCTTCATATCATACCACTGCTTCATCAAAATCGAGACCTCGGGCATGTCGAACCACGGAATAAGGTACTGTGCCTTTCCATCCTTGGCTTTGGACAGGCCGACGGAGAAGTCGGTCGCTCCCGTGGGATAGACCTCATAGCCGATGATTTTCCAGCCTTTCTTTTCAAGCCCCTCTTTCACAGCGTTACCCGCAGCGCGCGCGTGGGCAACATCCTGCACCATGATAAAAGCGCTATCAAATCCTTTTTTGGACTTAATCGACTCGAAGGTCCGGATGGTCCCTTCGATCATGGGGACGACGTTTCCCGTCGTTCTAAAACAGTATTTGTATTTTTCGTAGTTCTCACCGATCCGCTTCTGGTAGGCAGGACTTAAAACCCCGGCGGAGAGGATGGATACTCTCTTATGCTTGGACAGGACATCCATGGCTGCTAGTGCCGCCTCCGACCGGATAGGCCCCCCCACAATGAAATTCGCCTTTTGCTCGATGATCAATCTCTCCACCGCCAGGAGGGCTTCAGCGACCGGGACCCCTGGTTCAAGGTCGCGGGTGTCGCTTATCTCAACTTTGAAAGGACGCTTTGTCCCCGCCACATTCACTCCGCCCTTCGCATTAATCTCATCCACTGCCAATGTGATCCCCCGTTCTGCGTCCACGCCGTCCGGATACCCCCGGGAAATCGGGACGCCGAGTACGATAGGCTGGGCGACCGCTATTTGCGTGGAAAGCAAATAGAAAGAAAGTAGAGTAACGAATATGAGAACTGATTTGCTGCCGATATGATTTATTGAAGCTCTTTTTTCCATAGCCGCCTCCTTGTTATGCGTCTTGCACTGTAAAAGTGTGATCGTTAGAAAATCGCCACCAATCTTTTCACCCCCTTTCTATTTAAACGGTTTTTTCTCTTCATGCCTCCTGGGTCACCCGCTTCGCCTTGCCCTTAAATCGGAGAAGCTCGACGGTCTTGACCACTGCTAGATCCGGAGGGACAGCAATACGTACTGAGCAATCTTTTCACCCCACGCCCAATCTATATGTTAAGGTGTAAGAGCGGTTATGGGGGAGGTATTGTCGCCAATGAGTTTCTTTAGTAGGCAGTACCTACTGCAATAGAGCCCATTCTTTTTCACAATTCTTCAATAAGACTCTAGCATATTCAGGATTATGAGAACCTTTGGAAGCGTCCAGAAATTGAAAATATACCAGCGAGCACCAATGAAACCAACACCGCAGACTTATGTTTCATTTTTTTTCTCTCTTCTCTTTCCCTTATCTATGGGGAGATACAATGTTGTATAATGGTGCCAGAAATATCAAACGAAAATCTATTTACTTTCGTACACGATTTTTCCACCCACTATCGTCACTACCGCTTTAATATCTTTTATGGACTCCTCCGGGCAGGTTAGTATATCGTGGGAGATGACAACCAGGTCTGCGAGCTTACCCGGTTCGATTGAACCTTCCACGTCTTCCTTGAATGAATACGCAGCAGATCCATTCGTATAGAGACGCAGTGCCTCCTCCCTCGAGATTGCTTGATTTGCCCCATAGACTACTCCTCTTGGATCCTTTCTGGTCACCATGATGTACATGTTGATGAAAGGATTGTAGGTGTTGACAGAATAATCGGTACCGGCTCCGATACTCCCTATCCCCATGCGGTCTATCAACCATCTTGTTGGACAAGCTCTATCCGCTTTCTCCCTACCGAGGAATCTTTCGACCGTAGCAGCCTTATCCCACATGAAAACGTTCTGTATGTCAACTCTAACGCCCAGCTTCTTGGCTCTCTCCATCTGATCAGGCTGCATCAGACTTGCGTGGATGAGGATGAAACGCCTACCCATGATGGGCTTCTCTTTGTTTGCATAATCGTAGGCATCTAATACTTTATCGATCGCCGCATCCCCGACACAATGGATACCAACCCGCCAGTTATATCGGTTGCACGTAGCCACCAATTTGTTGAGCCTTTCTGGGGGTATTAAAAGCGAGCCATAGTAACTGGAGTCATGGGGGTACGGGTCTCGCATGTAGGCTGTTTTGAGCGTCATCCCTCCGTCAACAATGAGCTTAATCCCTGAAAAACTGAGCCAATCGTCCCCAAAATCTGAGTAACAGCCAATTCCTCTTATGATTTTTCCCCACTCCTCTAGCGATTCCGTCGGTATCGGTTCCCCAGTCGGACAATACATGAGACTTGCCCTAATCGTTGCCTCATGATTAGCCCAGATATGCTGATAGATTTTGAAGGACCCGGGGTCGGTAAGACCAATGACGGTGCCGGTCAGACCGGCACTGTTGAAGGTTTTCATTGCATCTTTAAACATCTTGACTCTTAAATCGAAAGGCCAAGGAGGTACCACATTGCTTACCAGGGAGATAGCGGCTTCCGCAAGGACGCCGTTTGGTTCACCCGTCGCCGGGTCTCTTTGTATTTCCCCGCCCCCTGGGTTAGGCGTGTCTTTTGTTATCCCGGCTAACTTCAAGCCGTAGCTATTGACCATCACGAAATGGCCGACCGTTGGCAGAAATACCGGATTATTAGGAGCAACGCTGTCAATCTCCCATCGGGTCAGGTATCTTTTCTCCTGTAACTGAGCAAGGGGATGCCACCATGCCCCTCTGATCCACTCGCCCGGTTTCGTCTTCGCTGCAAACTCTTTAATAAGTGCCAGCGCTTCGGCAACTGTTTTTGCTTTCCCAAGAGGTACCTTGTACAATGCTTCTCCGGCTTCCTCCATATGATTATGAGAGTCGATCAGCCCCGGTATGACCGTTTTCCCTTTTAGGTCTATTTTTAAAGTTCCCCGGCCTGCCAAGACTAAGATATTCGCATTCTTGCCCACGGCTAAAAATTTTCCATCCCGAATTGCCACTGCCTGGGCGATGCTCAAGTTCTTGTCCACCGTCACCACTTTTCCGTTGTACAGGATCGTATCCGGATAGTGAGCGACCAACGAAGAGGCGCCTGTGAGCGCGGGTACCAGGACCAAAGAGAAAAATATGACTAAGAACATCTTTTTCTTAATTTCCATTCTATCCCTTCCTTTCATAGCACTCGGAACCGAAGCGTTCTGTCCTCCTCAATTCTTCATTTCTCCCGGATGACCCGCTTCGCCTTGCCTTCGAATCGGGGAAGTTCGTTGATCTTGACGACCTCTACGTCCGGAGTGACCCCGATTCGAAATTTGAAGATATCCTTGAAGGCCTTTACTGCCCGATCCATCTCCTCTTTCGAAAGAGCGGGAGAAGAGGGTTCGACGCGAACTCTTAAATGTTTTCCCGATCCCATTTTGGGAGCAATCACTTGATACTCATTTGAGAATTCCTTCGTCTCGCGGACGAAATTCTCAATTGCCGACGGAAAGATATTCACACCACCGAATTGGAACATATCGTCTGCCCGGCCGATGATCCCGCCTTCCAGCCGAAGGGATGTTCTTCCGCAGTCACACTTTCTCACATCGAATTTGACGACATCGCCCATCCGCCATCTGATCAGAGGCATCGACTCGCAGCAGAGGTTGGAAAGAACCAGCTCTCCCTCCTCACCGGGGCCCAGTGTCACGCCTGTCTCTGGATCGATCACCTCAGCGAGAAACATGCTTTCAATCACATGAGTCCCTTTCTGAGCCACGCATTCAAAACCGAAGTTGGAAATCTCTGTAGAACCAATGTCATCATAATTCTTGGCGCCCCAAGTGGTTTCGATCAATTTTTTCGTCGAAGGAACCTGGGCACCCGGTTCTCCTGCTGTGATGACAACCCGCACCGTTGTTTTGGAAAGATCCACCCCTATCTTCTTTGCCGTCTCTCCGAGGAAAAGGATGTAGGTAGGCGTTCCGCAGACAACGGTGGGTTTCCACTCAAGGATATTTCTGATGCGGTCCTCCGAACTCTGTCCACCACCCGGGATGACGAGAACGCCCCCTTGCTCAAAAGAGGAATGGATTCCCCACCAGGCTAAGTAGAGTCCATAGTTAAACGGGATAAAAATGGTATCCGCCTTGGTAATGCCATACCCATACATGAAGTACATAAACTGGTCATAATAGACCTCTAACCAGTCTTTCTTGCTCAATAAAGATCGTACAGGTATTCCGGTCGTCCCAGTGGTTTGGAAGACCCTCACCCCTTCTTCCGGAGAGATGCAATGAAAGTCTCCATAGGGAGGGGATTTCTCCTGGCTCCGTCTCAATTCGTCCTTGACCGTGAATGGAATTTTGCTCACATCTCCTAAGGTTTTAATATCCTCAGGCCTCACACCAGCCTCATTAAACTTCCTCCGGTAGAAAGGCGCCCGCTCATAGACATAGGCCATCTGCTTTCTGAAAAGGGCAAGCTGGTATTCCAATAGCTTCTCTCTTGGCATCGTCTCCAATGCAGGCTTCCACATGATGACCCTTTTCATTTTGGCTCCCTTTTATAAACGTGACGGGTACAAGGACCCTGCCTACAGGCAGGCAACATGAGTAATAAAAATGCTCCTCTGGTAAGAGGTTAATGTTACGGTTAGGAGGCCAGTTAACCTATCTTCTAAACTGGCGTCTTTACCTTAACCATTCCACGCGACTTTCATTTTCTCGGCCATTTCAATGGCCATTAGATGAACGTTATCCACACGATCTCTCGATGCTACGAATCCCCTTTTTTTCTTAGCCCCATCAATATCTTTTCAGGAAGGATCGGCAGAGTTTTTACTCTCACCCCTGTCGCGTCATACACCGCATTGGCGATGGCCGCCACCATCCCTGAGACATACCCTTCCCCAACTTCCTTGGTGCGGTAGGGAATATCTTTTTCATATTTCTCCGTGATAATATCGACGTAATGAGATTCGACCATATCCTTTGCACAAGGGATTTTATAATCGATGAAAGAGTTGGTCAGCGTTTCTCCTTCCTTCATCAAGACTTCTTCCCAGAGGGCATGACCTTGTGCCATGGAGACCTGACCGTCAATCTGTCCTTCCACGATCAATGGGTTGATTGGAAAGCCGCAGTCATGAGCTGTCGTGGCTTTCACAAGCTTCACCTGGCCGGTTTCCGTATAGACCTCCACCTCGGCGACTTGGGCGTCGAAGGCATAATTGTCACTCCATCTGCCTTTTGTCGTAGCAAGGCTCGGGTGGGCCGGCACGTCCTTCATCGTTCTGTAATGGCCCTGGCCGATGATGGGATTCCCACGGCGTTTTGCGATGCTCGCCGCCACCGCCTGGGTGAAAGAGATCGATCGGCCCGGGGAGTCCTTGACGGAGATCTCGCGGTTTTTCACAACGAGATCCTCCGGATTCGCTTCAAGCTCCTGTGCGGCGACTTCGAAGAGTTGACGTCTTGCGTCTGAGGCAGCAAGCTTGACCGCATTTCCAGAAACATAAGCCCCGCCGCTGATCCAGGAGCCAATATCCACAGGAGTATTTTCGGTATCTGCTGCCACCACGCGGATATCCTCCATCGACACCCCGAGTTCCTCAGCGACAATCTGAGATAAAATGGTTTCGGCCCCCTGGCCGATGTCCAAAGCTCCGGTGATGAGGGAGACCGTGCCATCGTCATTCAATTTGACGATCGCGGCAGAGGCATTGGGATAGATGAGGGAACCGCTGAAATAGGAAGAAACCCCCATTCCAATCCCCTTTCTGATCTTAGCTCTCGGCAGCGATCTGTTTCTCCCGTATTTTGCTTTGAATTGTGTGGTCTCAGCGACCTTTTCGATACATTCTACCAAACCGCAGTTTCTGACAGGATCTTGATTGGGAAGGATGTCCCCTTTCTGCCGAGCGTTTTTCAAACGGATCTCCACCGGGTCGATTCCCAACTCTTCAGCGATCATATCCATCTGAGATTCGACAGCAAATCGAAGATTTGGGGCACCATGTCCCCGTTGTGGGGCTCTGACCGGATTGTTTGTGTAAACCGAATAGCCTTCATACTTCAGGTTTGGAATTCGATAGCAGAGCATGACAAAACCCCAACAAAGGAAAATCACGACCACCCCGCTCCCCCGGTAGCCACCACTGTTATTGATCACCTTAACTTGTTGAGCCACTAAGGTTCCGTCTTTTTTGACGCCTGTCTTTAACTCGACAAAGATAGGTTGACCATGCCTGGCTGCCTCAAATACCTCCTCCCTTGTACAAACAATTTTCACTGGTCTTTGAGCCTTGATCGAAAGCAGAGAGGCACAGAATTCATGGGAGAAGAGGTCGATCTTCCCTCCGTATGCCCCTCCCACATAGGCTTTTAAAACACGAACGTTGCTGAAAGGGAGCCCTAAGGTTGTGGCTAACTTCGCCCTTTTGATGAAAGGCCCTTGGCTCGAGGTCCAGACATTGAGCTTCCTAGAAAAATCGAAACTGGCCAGTGTGGCCTGAGGTTCCATATAACAATGTGTTCTGAGCTGCCCATCGAATCGATCTTCACGGACGAGAAAGGATTCGGCGAACCCTTTCTCAACGTCTCCCCATCCGGACTCTGTTTTTCCGCCGATGTTCTTATAAGGCTCCTTCACTTTAGGATGGCTCGGATGGATTTCCGGTGCCTCTGGCTTCATGGCCTCCTCAGGATCAAAGACCGCGGGAAGCTCTTCGTAATCGACTTGGATGAGGCTCAGAGCCTCTTCTGCAACATACTCATCAATGGCCGCTACGGCAGCGACCTCCTCACCAATATAGCGGACCCGATCCATGGCTAAAGGGTATTGATCAGGCGCATACCGAGGGGTTTCAACAAATCCGTGTTTGATCCCTAAGGTGTCCTTTCCCGCGATCACTGCTTTCACTCCGGGAAGCCTCTCTGCCGGGCTCGTGTCTATGCGAAGGATCTTGGCATGAGGGTAAGGACTTCTTAAGATTTTACCCCACAACATCCCGGGGAGAACCATATCCACAGTAAAGAGAGCTTTCCCTGTGGCCTTTTCCGCACCATCTTTTCTGGGAACGCTCTTGCCCACAAAAGATAACTCTTCCATATCAATCCTTTCCCATGGAGGCTGCCATGATCGCCTCCAGAATTTTGTTGTAGCCTGTACAGCGGCAAAGGTTACCTTCCAATCCCTTCAGGATCTCATCTCTGGTGGGTTTTAGCGTTTCATCGAGAATCGATTTTGCATTGAGGATCATGCCTGAGGCACAATAGCCGCACTGAATGGCTCCGTGCTGAATGAAAGCCTTCTGCAACGGATGGAGTTCACTGCCCTGAGCGAGGCCCTCGATGGTCGTAATCTCTTTTCCCTGCGCTTCGATTGCCAGGGTCAAACAGGAAAGGATGGGTTTGCCGTCAATCAAGACGGTGCAGGCACCACATTCTCCCGTGCCGCAAGCCTCCTTGGCCCCGGTGAGCCCTAAATCCTCTCTCAGCGCTTCGAGGAGTGTTCGTTGAGGCTCTACCGCCAACTCGCAAGATTCACCATTTACTCTCAACATGATCAACTGTTTTTTCATCTGATTTTCTCCATTGCTCGAAGGATTGCCCGTTCCACCAATACCTTGGTCATTTCACGTCGATACCAAGGCCTGGAACGAGGCTGTATCTCATCCGAGGCCACCTCGGCTGCTTCTCTGATAATCTTTTCTCCAAGTTTTTTTTCTTTCAGCACTCTTTCCGCAGCCTTGGCCCGGATGGGGGTAGGAGCGACAGAGGAGAGACCGATTCTTGCCTCCCGACAGGTAGCGTCTTTTGGATCCATCCTGAGAAATACAGCGACCCCGACCAAACTTTCCCCGACGGAGGAGGCCTTATGGATATACTCATAAGAACCGGCGGAGAAGCGCGGAGGGTTGGGGATTTGAACCTCTGCCACGATCTCTTGAGAATCGAGAACGGTTTGGAAAGGCCCGACGAAAAAATCTTCAAGAGGGACAACCCTCTCCCCATAAAGATCCACCAGCTTCAACTTTGTCTCCAAGACTAAGAGGGGAGCCGATGCGTCCGAGGAAGGGGAGGCGTTACAGAGGTTGCCCACCAGAGTTCCCATGTTTCTCACCTGACGGGTTCCAATCTTTAAACAGGCCTCGGAGAGAAAATCGAATTTTCCCTTGACGATCGGATGACTCACCAGTGCCTCATGGGTGACCAGGGGACCAATCTTGAGACCTCCTCGATCATCCCATTCAATCCTGTCTAATTTCTGGATTCCCTTCAGACTGATGATCACCTTGGGAAAAACCTCTTTCTTCTTCATTTTGACGAAGAGATCGGTTCCGCCAGCCAGGATCTTTGCCTCCGGCTTATGTTTGTAAAGCAGGGAACAACCCTCCTCTATCGATGATGGACGGAAATATTCAAATTTGGGTATCCGCATCGATTCCTCCGTAATTTTTCGTGACGGCCACGCCGCTCGCAAACTACCAAATACTGCGGGTATTTGGGTTACGGTAACAAAGCCAGTTTCGCCTACCGGTTAGGGTTACGTGCAAAGAATTTAGAGAGGGTGAACGTGGTCTTTTATTAACGATACGGGCCTCATTGCCCTCACCGTTAGACTTTAATTTTCTGAGGCTATTATACTCCGACGGAAACAACCTTTTTCTCATTTCGAGGCAAGCCCCATCGTTTTCGAAATCTCCAAATCCTTTTTTTTAAGAGAGTCGATTAAGAGATCTGCCAGCTCGTCCGCATACTGAAGGAGCGA
>DASPPQ010000190.1:0-2635 GCA_035625415.1 Thermodesulfobacteriota bacterium | reverse complement strand
CCAGGCTTGGCCGTAGTCTCCATCCTGGAAGCAAGATTGATCGTGTCTCCAATGGCTGTGTAATGCATCCGCAAATCATCTCCAATAGAGCCTACAACCACTGGCCCTGAGTTGAGACCAATGCGCATCTTGAAGGCGATCTCATACTCCTTTTTTAATTTCTCACCATAGTCAGCCATGGCGTTCTGAATAGACAGGGCGGCATAACAGGCTCTTTGAGCATGGTCCTCGTGGGCCACAGGCGCTCCAAAAAGAGCCATTATCTCATCAGCGTTGCATTGGTTGATCGTCCCTTCGTATTTGTGAATCTCGTCCATGAGGACCCTGAAACATCCATCCATGATCTGGTAGAGTTCTTCAGGATATTTCTTGGCCATAAAGGTAAAGTTGGCTACGTCAGCAAAGAGCACTGTCACTAATTTCCGCTCTCCTTCAAGAGAGTTCCGTGTTGTAAGGATCTTATCTGCCAGAAATTCGGGAGTGTAGGATTTAGGTTCTGAGTAGTCGATGGGAGGAGGTTTAATGAGCTTTCTTAAGTTCTGACCGCATTCGTTAGTGAACTTTTTCCATGCCTCTGCGTTCAAGGTCTCGTCATAGACAATGGCAACATCATCAAGGGTTGCTCCTATCCTATCGATCGCCAACTTCAGCCTCACATTCTCTTAGCTTCCCATGTACTCAAAGAGATTCGCCCATTCATCCTTTTCCACATCTGTAAATGAATAGATTTTGCCGATTGCTCCCTCCCCTGTCTCCTTTTTCTTCCCAAGCACCTTGAAAAGGGGGGCTTCCTCCAAATTCGGAAGGGTGTCCCTCCACTTCGTGTAGATTCTGTGAAGCAGATTCTCCTTTCCAGATGACCCAACTGAACCCCCAATGGATTCGTTTAGCAGGACAAGCAGGTCAAGGTGTTCCTGCAGAGAGATGGATTTGACTTTCCCCAATCGTTTCATCTCGCTTACGACCAGGGCGATCACGGAGAGATAAAACCTCCGGGAGGGGGAGTCGAAATGAAGAGTTATTTGGTTTCTGCTCTTGGGCTGAAGATGGAACTTGAATTCGTTGAGGTCAATCCGGATGGAAGGTCTCGAATTTTGGACCACTTTCATCCTCACGGCCCTGGTTGTAACTCACCGTTTTCCCAAGGGTTTGGGGCAGTCCGAAAATAATCGCACGGTGCTCACCATGCACTATATATCACAGCGGCAATAATGGCAACAGAATTTTTGGGCGGCTGGTGAGTTGCTAAGTTCATTCAACACAGAGTTCTGCATAACTAACACAAAGGAGGTAAATATTATGAGAAAGACATTGTGGTTGACGGGATTGATTTTGCTATTCGTATCGGTACAAATCGGTTTTGCGTTTGAACCCAGTAAACCTTTTCAAATAGCTAAAGACTGGGCATTAGTTGGAGAAAAAGCAGAGAGCGGAGGTTATTGCTACCATGTCGTTCGGACCGCTAACGGGCAACCGGAGGAGTATTCAGTTCGTTTTGTTCCAAAGTACAAATACCTGGGTGAAGCGATTGGCGGAATGGTTACATCCAAAGGTAAGTCGGTGGTCGTCATGTTTGATAAGGCTACGGGAGACTATGTAAAAGGCCTATACGAAGGACAGCATTGTTTGACAGAAATAACTATTTCACAGGAAGAAGCGGATAACCTAATGAACGATATTCTGGATCACTTAGTTCAGAAGTATGTGAGCTTTTGAGGGAACCAGTAAAAGGATTTTGATGCCTCTCTGGAGCCTTTCTTGTTTTCGTCCACCCTTCCTTCCAGGCGATTTTTGAGGATAGAGGGTAAGGGCGAGAGAAAAAGCCCAGGTTGAATGGCCTGGGCTTTTTTGTCTGAGACAATAGGTAAGACTGCTGTTATTGCTGAACTCGTGGATCCGTCAAGCTTCTTGGCAACGGCACCGGGAAAAGGGAAAGGTTCTTGCCCGACTAATTTGGAAGGACAAAAAAATCCCCTTCCTGCTTCACCCGATTCATGCTCGCTAAGCGAGACAAGTGTTTCAAGATCATCATTCTTTCAGAAAGCGTCAGGTCCCATGGGCCGATGGGCGATTTGTTTCCGTAGATGATCCCTTCCTGAACGATTCGGTCAAGGGTTTTCGGGCCCTTGCTGAGCAGGTCCATCAGTTTTTCATCCCTCAAAAAAATGACTTCCAGGTAGCGGTTGATGTGCTCCGGGTCGCCTTCCAAAATTCCTTTTCCGTGAGCAGTAAGGTAATTTTCCACCTCAAACGTTTTCAAACGCTCAAGGGATTGGATGGTTTGGTCTATGTCCGACATGCGGTCCCCATAGTATGGGCCTGCCTTGGTCAAGTCCAGGTCAGCGGTAAACAGAATCCTTTGTTCGATAAAATAAAAAGCGCAGTGCCCGCGGGTGTGCCCTGGAGTGTGGATCACTTCCATCTTGACCTCCCCCAGATCCATCACCATCCCGTCACTCAAGAGCACATCGGCCCGGCGAGGCATATAGTGGCAGTCGTTCTCTAAAAAAGCTCGCCACTTCTCCCGATCCTCTTGAGGCATATCCCCGTAAGAGTCGATCAGGGATTCGACGTTTTCGAAATGGGGGGCGTCAAAGGGATGGACGCAGAATTTGGACTTAGGAAAAAGGTAATT
>DASPPQ010000189.1:0-8469 GCA_035625415.1 Thermodesulfobacteriota bacterium | reverse complement strand
TCCTCTTGTTTCGTGTTCTTTTTCTCATATTGCGACCCTCTTTGAGGGGGTTTCTGCGGAGCGTTTTTCAACTTTGACATATTGCTCAGCATCAAAGGGTCAACATCCTTATCAAAGGTGCCCAGGAATTCGATGAACTCCATGTCATCCGGAGGAGTCGCTTTTTGAGCGAATGGACTTCCGACGAACATCAGCACCCCCAAAACAATCATCAATACCTTACGCCCCATTTTCTTTCGTTGCCAACCAGCGGTAGAAATCCAGATTTTCATAAAAATCAATGCTTTCCCCTGAAGCGATAATTTCGAAATCTTCAGTATGCCTACTGGGAAAATCGCCCGTGGAGGTCCTCAACCAAAAGAATACTGCCGCCGCTGCCATTCCGGCGGCCGCAAAGGCACCCGCCGTTACCCAGCGCGATCGAGGAAAGAATGGCGCCTCCTTCTCATCAGCAGCGCTCAGAGCATCCAACCGAATACGCTCCAGGCGCCGCTTTGTCTGGCTGTCGAGATTCTCTGCTGCCTCGGACAAAAGACCTTTAGCTTTTTCCAGCAAACGCTTCTCCTGCTCATCTCCGTTCATGACCGGATATCCTCCAAAAGACCGCGCAGGGCATGGACTGCCCGGGAATAGTGGGTTTTCACGCTACCTTCCGAACATCCCATCACAATTGCTGTCTGTTTCACGTCCATCTCCTCCCAGACACGAAGCAAAAAGGCTTGTTGCTGCCGTAACGGTAGCATGTGGATTGCCCTTTCCAAAGCCGCAGCCTCCTCGTGCCGTTGAATGTCCTCGAGAGGACTCAACGTTGCCGTATCTGGCACATCCTGAATGGGATCTCCCTCGTTTTCACAATCATCGGTGCGACGCGACCAGCTAAGGACACGCTTCCGAACGAAAGTTCGCCGGTACCAGTCCGTAATCCTGCTCCGAAGAATGCTATAAAATAGGACATTCCACTCGTTTTCAGGGCGGTCCGTATAATGACGTACAAACCCAAACATCGCATCCTGGACCAAATCAAGAGCTTCATCCGTATTGCTGGTGGCAAACCTGGCCATCTTGAATGCCCTCCGTTCAACGTCAGCCAGAAATCGGTTGAGTTCGTCTTTACTATTCATAACGCACAGCTTTCAAATCGGTTTACAAACAAATTCTATTCCACTCTGAATACGCGCTGCAGAGGTTTGAGGAAGCAACCAGGCTGGACGGGTAAACAAAAGTTTCTAAAGTGTTTCCCTTTAATCGGGTCAGGCGCCTTTCGTCCCAGTTTACTTCGTTTCTTAAAGGTACCAAAAGAACTTTACCAGTTTCACCATCCCCAGAAGGCCACCCAAGCTAATAGCGATCCCTAGAATAACCAAGAGTTTTCCGGGTCCCGGATCAGCAAACGAAATAGCCAAACCTACAATCGACAGAACGATGAGGGGGCCTAAAATCTTTTTCATCGTTATTTCCTCTGCGGCTTGAAAGACGGAAGCCTTACGACTGGGCACATCTGGTGACGCAACTAATGTGCCAATAGATGGAATCCTTTAATATGCTGAAAATTCAATATGTTATGTCTACACGTTCACAAAGGGCCATAGGTTCATGATGGCAAAATTTTAGCCACTATCAAAATTCTTGGTAAGTCGGGGCCTTGGAAAGAATAAACCTCCATGAAGAACTACAATAGTAGCCATATAGCCATAGGCTAAGAGGTAAAAAAGATGTGGATGAGAAGGGAAATCGAGAGCTCTCATCAACATTCCTCTCCCCTTCGATCTTGTGTGGAATAGAACCCTTTCTTGAGGCCTGTATTCTCTGATAAACCAGTGGAGTGCGGGCAGGGGTGGCGGCAAGCATGGAGAGTGTAACGGGGCTGTAACCGTCTTAGCCTAAGATTATCCAAGGTTCATCTCTACCCCAAAGGGATCATGAGTTTCATTTGACTTTTTCAATAATATCCTCAAATTTTGGAGGTTTCTTTGATCGATCGATTGAAATTCCAATCCGTATTTGTACTCCTCGCAACTTTGCCTGGCAGCCAAATTAGACCAAACTACTTTGGCGGTTGCCCTGATTGCATCCAATCCCGAAAAATTTACATAGAATATTTCAATCTTCAGTAAAGCCCCTACCTCGATACCTTCCTGTAAATAAACAAGTAGCCCTCCTTCACTTGCATCTGCTGTCATTCCACCCCTGGAGACGGTTTTGCCATCAATAAAGGAATAATCCAGGGGAAACTGAATACTGAATCTGGGATGTTTCCTCCTTTCGAAGGCAAAAACACCTTTCTGAGACTGTGGCCTGCCTTCTTTCTTCTTCCTCTCTATCGCTGCAGGATACGTTATAGAGTTCATCTAAACAAACCTCCCTTTTTGTGTGTTCAGGGTTCTAATCGAATCCTGTTGTGGCACCTTTTAAGCTCTCAATGATAAGAACGCACAGCAGTCAAATTCGTTTACAAACAAGTTTTCTTTATTTTTGTCCCTTCTGTCTGACTATTTCATGGAACTAGGTTTGTTCTTGGAAGTTGGAATCGCTTTAATAGGTCGTGCTATTGCTATCGAACATGCCTATTCCATTCCCTATGCTCATGGTAATTGTGAATTAGCATTGTAATCTTCACACTGATATCGAAATCTGCCCTTGCGAATTGATGGTAGGAGGAAGAAGTCCTCAGAAAGCGGGTTGCGGGCTTCACCTACGAATCTTTAGTCCTATCAGTATCTTTGAATTAAGGATTATCGATGGAAATATGCATGCTCAAAGCAGTTAAAGGGCACGATCAGGAGGCAAACTTCGATTCAGCCTATGAGTGGTTAAAGAAAAGCAGGAAACGCTATCCTCCTTCCTCAGACATCTGAGACTTCCGTTGCGCTGGCATGAACGGAAAGAATCCGTTAAAAAGGATCACTTCGATCTCCAAAAAAGGATACTCTTATCGACTGGTGAGACAATTGCCCTTCAGTCATGCCCAGTTAACAAAGTCCAAGTCCCTTGTACGGGATTCGTCGGGCGGTGTGATTCTCTAAAAGAGAGGAAGGTTCGGCTATCTTTTGGTTAACGAGTACCTATAAAGGTGCACACTTATGCTATTCTGAAGCTTAACGATTTTTAATAGGAATACACATAATGAAAAATCGAAGCATTGCATCATATGATGCTTATGCTCTGTTGACATACGGGGCAGGCCAACTCGTCAATAAAAAAAGTCCTTGCCCCAAGTCAGGGCAAGGACGGAATAGTTGTCTGGCTATTATCTAAGTGAAGAGAAATTATTCAGACTTTGCTGGATGGCCGGCATTAGGCTCTGCGCCACCCGGTTTATCTTTAGTCCGTTTCTCACAAAAACCCACTTCACCTTGCATCTCTATGCTCCTTCTCATGACGTTCCTTCTCACGATGCTCCCTCTCGTGATGCTCCCTCTCATGTGCGTGCAACTCTCTACCACCCCAATGATGCAAGGCATGATCTCTGTACCATGGCTGGCTGTTCCAGTAGTGAGTGCGGCCCCAATCCCGCCAGTGGCTATTAAAATCAGCATAGTGTATCCGATGATATCCCGGCGGCATACTGAGAATATAATTTGGTGGGATAGCAACAACCGCCCGTGGCACAAGAGATACCTCGACAGGTCCCCAAGGTCCACTGTAAAGGGAAGCCCTGAACCAATGATCTCCATGAAACCGATACCAGTAGCCGCCGTGGAAATAGAGACCTACCGTGTTCGGCACCAAATAGACTTCGGTTGCTCCACTAGGAACAACTACTACATCGGGGGGGGTTGCGAACGGAAGAGGCGGTGGGGGCGGCAGAATGCTCGGGGGTGGAGGAACGTTAATGTTGATGCTGACCCCTCCGACCGCACCAACAACCGGAATGCTCACAGCAAAAAACACAGAAGCCATAAGTAATGTGACCCGCTTCATAAAATAGTACCTCCTTCTCTCATGAGTTTTTTTGACATGTTATTCCGCCTTTCATCCATGACTCTTTACCTGTGACATCTCAACCTCTCGCCTCCGGATGGTCGAGGGTATTAGAAAAAAGGGAAAGCTCGTGTTAGGTTAAAGTACAGGCCTTGTGAGGTTTCCTTTGCTTCTACGCCGTACTTCTTCCCTTATATGGAATCTATTACTTAGTGTTTTTCTCAGCCTGTACGTCGTGCCGCCTGTCCGCCTTGTCGCGTTTGAGATCCTTTACATCGTGCTGTCTGTCGGCCTTATCGTGTTTAAGATCCCTTACATCTTGTCGCCTATTGGCCTCCTCACGTCTCAGATTCCGCTCATCCTGTCTTCTATCGGCCCGATCCTTTCTCAGTTCATTCAATGCCTTGTTGCGATCACGGACATCACTGCGCAGGTTTTGCCTCGCTTGCTCGATCTTCCCTTGGTCACCTGATTTCAAAGCATCGGTCAGCGCCTTCCGGTCAGCCTGTATCTTCTGATTGTCACTTTGGATCTCTTTACGGTCCTCTCTGATATCTTTCGTATCCTGCCTGATGTCCTTACGATCCTCCCGGATGGCCTGATTGTCTCGTTGAATGTCCTTACGGTCCTCTCTAATATCTTTTGTGTCTTCTCGAATGTCCCTACGGTCCTGTCGAATGTCTTGCGTGTCATGAGCTACGTCTTTTTGGTACTTTTCGGGTATCGTTCCGGGATCTTCCGTAAAATGAACGGTCCCTTTTTCGTCTACCCATTTATATGTTTCCTGCTGAGCATAGATTCTCTGAGAACCTATGAATAAAACAATTACCATAACTAACATCATTCCAAATCCGACGATGACTTTTGATTTTCCCATCATTGTTTTCTCCTTTTCTATTATTTTGATATGAATTGTCTCTTTCCAGTTCCCTCAGTTGCTCTCAATGTGTCACTATTCACCTCCTTTTTAAATAAAGGCGGGATAAAATCTAAAATAACTCATTTCCCACACCTTTAATAACGCATACGATTCACATCCGTTGACAAACAAAAATCTTTTGTGACAAAAGACCAACCGCAAGATTACAGAGTTTTTGAGTAATCAAATGAGAGAAATGATTTTGCAGATTCCATGCCACGTAAATTGTCTTGGATATAACCTATTAAATCTAAATATGTTTCTTCTATGCTCGATAATTCGTTTCAGATCTCCTGCTCAAAGAAGGGACAATAATTGTTAAGTGTTTGTAAAAAATGTCGGTAGATTTATTAAGAATTAGGAGGATTAGGCGGATAAGAGGAGGTCAGGTTGTTAAAAACGGATTGCGAGGATGGGAAGGGGGTGGACAAGTGCGTTGGCGACTCCACCTACAACTCTACAGTGTGAGATAACTCTAAGAATCAACGATTACTGATAGAAACATCGCATAATGAAAAAAGAAAAGTCGGAGTGGGCTGTGATTAACAACTCACTCCCATTGAATTTAACGCATATCAGAAAATTTTTCTTTGGGTTCCTTCTTTTAGGCCTTAATTGTCTCTGAAGTATCTACATTCCATCGCTGATCCGGCTCGTGAAGCTTGATCATCGCACCCTCTGCATAAACCACGGCTTTTGCATTTTTGCCAAAGTTAAGAGATGACAATTCTTTACTGATCCGATGCTCTCCAAGCTCCATCTCAGCAATAGTTCCTTTCATCATTAATCCCACCTTTGGCGCCCAACCTTCCATCAAGCCGTGTATGACCACATTTTCCTTAATCGAGTATGTATGGATCTCCAGCTTCTGTGATTGATTTAAGGGAGGCTTCTTTGAAGTTAGTTTCAAGATCATTTCTCCCTTTTCCTTAAGAATCACCTCAAGATCATTGCCCTTATCCTGAAAAGTGATCTCACTTAGGAATTTAGGATAGTTCCAGAAATAAATTCCGCCTATCATTGAGATATCGGTGGTGACAGGAAGTTGATGAATATACATGTGCATAATACCCTTGCGTCTCATGGCTATTGAAGACAGTAAAGGGAAGAAAAATCTGGGTGGAAAAATAGTCGGAATCGAGATTCCGATCTCGTTGTAAGGTCCTATTGGAGTGTCATGATATTCAAATGCAATAATTCCCATCATTACAGTTCCAGGCCAGATCTCAATGGGTTTGAAATTGGGATGAGGGAGAAGGTTTCTTGCTCTTGAAGTTTTGACAGCAAAATAAGTCGCAATAAACCGGCAATCATAATAAAGGACAGGAAAGCTAACAGGCTGCCCCTCCATGTAGAGAGTTTTTTTTACCACGTTTTTAAAAAATGGATCATCCCTCATTATATTCACCTCCTTGTGGGGAAAAATAGTAATCTTCCTTTTGGTTCATCATGGAGCTACCAATGCTGTGTCGAATTCACATACCTTTCGATTTATCAGAGGTAAATTCAAGAAAACCTCCAAAGGAAATAAGAATTCCTCTGGAGGCGATCGTGTAAAATTTATTTGTCAAAGAAGAATCTGTAATCCCGAAAACATCTACTGTCGGTGTGCATCATACATCCTGTTACTTTTGGTTCAACTTCATATTTAATACCTAGAGCGTCAAAACCAGCTTCGCAGCGCAGCATGGCTCCGCATTCATAGCGGTCGATTACCCCCAAGGCCTTAATCGTCTCATACGCAAAACACGACTCCCATTCCAAATGCATCATATTTTTTGCAGGCATGCTATACGTATATTTCATAAATTTGCCCTTTGTGACCTCCGTGACTATTTCATAAAAACGTTTGAACTCATCAAACGTATCAAGTTTCTCCGCACCTACGGCCTTTTGGATGCGTTTGATCTCTATCGGTGTTACAGCCTTGTGGACAGCCTTGTTGATCCTGTTTGCCTTTTCGATCCCGAATTCCTGCAGGCAAGTGTAAAACCACATGCCATCGTGGGTCCAACGGGACTTGTGTAGAAGCTCCATTAGTTCATCTCTTTCGAGCGTTTTCATATTTAGCCCTCCCATTGGCTTTCAGGGTCAGCGTATAGTACGGATACCTTCCATTACCTATCTAGGTGCTAACAGCCGGTCCAGCTTCGACCTGACCTGCATGCCAATCAGTGTGCCCATACCTAGTTTGCCCCGATCCTTCCCTAACTTTATATTGGTCTCAATAAAGTCTTTAGGAACATAAGGCTGCTTTTCCTTCGGCTTGCGCACAAGGGAAAGAGAGTGAGTAGGACATGTGCTGACACACAACCCGCAGCCGATGCACCGATTCACATCCAGAACCGACTTCTTGTTGTCCAGATGAAACGCTTCCATTTGACAACGCTTTGTACAGAGGCCACATCCCTTGCATGTTTCGCTATTGAGGCTCGCCCAAAAAGGGCTCGCCACCACACTCGCCGGTTCAGGGTAGGCCTTAAGACTTTTAAGCACGCCGCAGCAACAGCCACAACATGTGCATATGAAGAGGGGGTCCTTGGCGTTGTTCGGCTGGAGCACCAACCCAACCTCCTCGGCTCGTTGCAGCATTGCGAGCATTTCCTCCATGCTGATAGCCCGGCCCCGACCGGTGCTCACTACTGAGTCTGCAACCCTGCCAAAAGTAAGGCAACTCTCCTCAGGCTTGTCGCAACCCTTTCCTATTATGTGCATCCCTTGTCTACAGATGCAATTCTGGACAGCGAAACTCTTCTGAGAGCGTACCAACTCTTCCGCCCTCTCATAGGGCATAACAACGTTCTCAATACTGATGCTCTTGTTCACAGGGATCGTGCGCAATTGGGGTGTCCCTCGCCAAAACGCTTCCTTCGCAGCGGTGTCCAGGTATTCCTCACCGTATTGAACAAGTTCCGGGTCTAACTTGTTGAGTTGTCCTTCCCAAAAGCCCACAACAAATTGCGTGGCCATATATAAGGGAGGGTTGTTGTCCTGGGGAACACTACGGATAAGGCCCTTCTTCTCCATTTCCTCCAATCGACGAGCAGCGTCCTTGACTGGAATCTTGGCACGGCGAGCAATCACCCGAGGCTCCTCAGGAATGAGCGTCAGGTGCATCGCAAATTCAGCATCTTCAGGGGTGAAGAGCCTTCGTAGAATTCGCATCTCCACACCGCTCTCAGTCCTTGGAAAACCTGCTGGTAGGTTGTCTAAATGTTTGGCCAATTTTTCATAAATATCTGGTGCCATCATTATCTCCTTTCTGCGGCAGACAGTTTTGAGAGGATTTAATTGAAGTGAATATCCAGAATATCAAAAAATTAAGCCCCCCAATGAGATAACATAATTCCCTGGAGGCTCCATATCGTTACCTTTTGGAAACTCCGTTTCATACTGCACTCCAAAAGGTTGGAGGTTATGTAGTTAGATTAACTGAGACTCCGGTCGGTTATTTTTCATGAAACAAATATCACTAAAATGTGAGGCAAGTCAATCAATAAATTGCCTTGTGAAAATTATCTTTTAAAGATTATCACTTGAAAGCTGCTATAGTGATATGGATTCTCGCCTTGTTGACTTCAGCTTGCTATATTGTAGTTCATGATTGAGGGAAACGAGAAATATGGATA